>JABDDT010000004.1:0-874 GCA_013287475.1 Bacteroidota bacterium | reverse complement strand
GATGACCGCCTGCTTCAAAACCAGATGCGATGATCATGTCAACTCCGGCTGCATCCAGTGCGAGCGCTTCATCAAGCGTAGTTGCAGCACCGGCAGTTAGAACACCAACCTTGTGACATTGTTCCAAAATTTCACCCGATGGTATTCCAAACACAAAACTAAATAGACTGGGACGGATATCCAGAATCACCTGGACCTGATTTTCGAATTTTGATTCAAAAGGTGGAGGTTTTTCAGGCAGGCAAATACCCGCCTCTTCAAAATATGGTCTGAATAATTTAGTAGCCGTTTCATATTGCTCGTCTGTAATCATGTCATCGGGTGCATCTGAATCCGAAACCCATAAATTAATATTATACGGTTTGTTCGTGCTCGCTTTGATTTTATTATGGACCGCAACAATCTCCTGCGGACTTAGCGTGTAGGCTCCATAGCCACCAAGCCCTCCCATATTAGAAACAATCGCTAACAACTCAACGGTTGAAAAATTTCCTCCAAAAGGACCCTGCAGGATTGGGTATTCGATCTTTAATAATTGAGCTACTTTCGTGTTGTGCCACATATTCTGACCTTTATTCCTTTATATCGCTGATCATTTTATTAACGATCAACCACCTTTCATTAAACTTATGGAATGAAAGGAACTCATGATAATTGAAATCATACATCTTTACTCTCACCTCAGCAATGGCAATAGAATTGACCACTTTAAGATTCAGGATCTCCCCTTTAAACGGCTTGCCTGAATCTTTTGGGCTTTGGCGATGCTTCACACCATCCAGGTACTGGTCAAGTGTCTTGGCATAAGGCTGTCCCGAATCATCCCAATCAGGAAGCAAACAAGTGTAAATGTGACTCCACTCTTTATCCTTGC
>JABDDT010000003.1 GCA_013287475.1 Bacteroidota bacterium | reverse complement strand
GATTTCTACCATTCCTATTATTGCGTTAACGGCAAATTTTCAGGAGGAAGACCTCCTGAAATATGAAGAAGCAGGCATGGATGACTATCTCGCCAAACCCATTGTGGAAGCGCATTTGCTGGATACGATCCTGAATAATTCCGGTCCTTCGAATACGAATAATACCAATGGTTTTCCCTCTTCAGAAAACAAACTGTACGATCTCACCATGATACAATCTGTTTCAGGTGGTGATAAAGCATTTATAAAAAAAATGATTCTGCTTTTTATTGAAACTGTTCCGCAAAATGTTCAGGAGCTTGTGGATTCCACTGAAAGAAAAAACTGGGAACAGGTTTCCAAGATGGCACATAAATTAAAATCCACGATAGATTCGATGGGTATTCGTACGATACATGATCAGATCAGGTCGGTGGAAATGAATGCAAAAAATCAGGAACATCTGGAACTGATGCCCAATATGGTTCAGCAGATAGAATCGGTTGTTTCAGTATGTATCCAGCAATTACGTAGGGAGGTTAACGGATGACGGTTGGCAGTTGACGGTTGACGGTTGGCAGATTCTCACACTCTCACACCCTCACACCCTCACACTTGGTTTATCAACATCTTTCCCAAACACGACCAGCTTGTCCCAATCAGGGAATTATTGTTTTAGTTTCAATAATATAAATTTTTGAAAATGAGAGAGTTAATTAGATAAAAAAATCGGCATTCTTTTCGGGATGAATGGATATAACTCATTAAATCATGCATTTGCAAGCTTCTTCGGGCATCTTTATAGTAGAGGACAATTTGCTGTATCAGCAATTGATCGCCCGCGAACTGGAGGACTTTGGAGGTCCCCTTTTTTTCTACACAACAGGAGAACATTGTCTCGCAAATATTTGCCGAAGGCCTTCTATTGTAGTGCTGGATTATAATCTCGATGGTGAGATCAATGGTCTGGAAACGCTCGAAGAAATACGCAAATTCGATCCTTCAATCTTTGTTATTTTATTTTCCAGTCAGAAGGATGTGCACAGCAACGAAAACCAACAACGCTATGGTTCCTTTGATTTTCTCGAAAAAAAGGAACAATCCTTTACGCTATTAAAACAATTGTTAAAAGCAAAAGTCAGTCTTTAATAAAAAGTTTTAGGCTTTAAGCTTTAGGCTTTAGGCTTTAAGCTTTAGGCCTTGAGCCTTACGCCTTCTACCCTGGTATTCTTGAAATATACTTCTCGATTTGTTTGATCTGGTCTACGATCTGTGGTGTAGTGGGCTTCAGATTTTTTGCTTTTCTGAAAAATTCTTTCGAAGCGCGGAATTCTCTTTTCGTCATCATGATGGAACAAAGCTGCAGGTAAGCAGCCGCCTGATTTTCCTTATCAGGTAAACCCTTGCTGATAGCCTGCCGGATTAAACCCTCTGCTTTACGGATATCATTTTTCTGCATGGCGAGCATACCCATTTGCAGGAGACTGGCGCCCTCGGCTTCTTTCATAGGCATGCCAAGGTCGAGACCTTTGCGCATATTAACTTCAGCTCCGTCAAAATCATTCTTCATCATGGCGATATTACCCTTAAGTGTATAATAAACGGAACGGATGGGTTTATAGAGAAGACCCGGGAACTTGATCGTTGAAAGAACTTTCTCTGCACCTTCCATATTACCCGATTCCATATGTTCCTGTATGAGCCGAAGAGGTCCGAAAAAAAAATGACCTAAGATGAGAATTATGCCAACAAGGTAAGGCAGAAAGGCTGGCCAGAAACTGCTGTAAATGTTGGTGACAATGCCGATGGCAATCAATGCGACACCTATATATAATCGATATTTAATGATAACGCTGTAGAACTTCATAACCTGAATTTGGGCTGCAAAGATAGCCTAGTTTCAGGGATCTTGCGTTACGCGTTCGGCGTTATGCCTTAAGCCTTACGCCTTAAGCTCTAAGCCTTCAGAACCTGTCATTGTTTACTTCGATCCAATAACCATCCGGATCCTGCAGATAAATCTGTTGAACCTGGTCGGGACGCAGGGCAATTTTATTTACTTCACCCCCAAAATTCCCGTATTTAATGCCCAGTTTTTCCAGGTGTTTAATAAAATCAGGCAGGGACTCAACAGTAAATGCCAGATGCACATTTACATCATGCGGAATGTCCTCCCTGGCACCGCCGACAACATGCAGTTGACTATGTGCGCCGATTCTGAACCAGGTATGGCGGTGATCATGAAACGGTTCAGGAATAGTGTCGAGTAACATTGCATATTTATAAAATTCGGTTGCACGTTCAAGATCTGTAACGTAAACTGTAAGATGATTGAACTGTGGCTTTGATTGTGCCCTACTTTCAAGAGAAAGGCTGAGAAAGATCAAAAAACCTGTAATTTTTAGCAATCGATTCATGGATAATAAATTGAAATATGAAGTTAAGGGGAAAGCGAATCTTGTTTTAGAAAATCTTACTTTTGCAACCTTCAATTGAAGCGGGTCTGTAATTCAACTCCTGCTTAAAGGGTTCTTAAAAAATTGGTCCCGTAGTTCAACGGATAGAATAGGAGTTTCCTAAACTCTAGATCCAAGTTCGATTCTTGGCGGGACTACATCTTAGCCTCCAAATAATCAAAAAAGCTTTAGGCTTTAAGCGTTAGGTCTTATCAGGATGATACATTTTAATATATTCTTCCTGTTGTGTTCTTGTAGTGTTCGTGTATTCTTCCTGTTTTCTCCCTGTAGAAAGCCATCCGACACGAAGAAACAGCGAACACAACAAGAATACAATAAGAAGCCGATGGTATCCTGAACCTGGTTTCCAGGCTCGTTTTTACTCAAAAAAACCGCGTTTGAATGGAAAAATATTTCACAGAGGCTCTGTACACACTCTGCAATTTTACTTTCATTCAACCCCATTTTTGATAAGTCAATATGGTTTCCGGTATCGGTAATGATCGGCTGCGAAGAATAATATTCCCAATCATCCCGTAAAGCTTGCATAGACTGCTATTGATTATTTATTTATTTTTTAAAAATTAAAAATCCAAACAGCCCTCTTAGGTATTTATTATCGGGGAAACTACTTTAAAAGTAGTTTTTTCGACATGTAATGTTTAAACCAAAAGTAGTATATTAGGAATCACAATTTTTGGAATACCAAAAACATCAGACTAAAAATCGTAACTGAGGAAAACAAATGACGATTGAATCCTGCATACCAATTATACCCAGCGCTGATCTCGAGAAAAGTCTACACTTTTGGGTTGAAGGTGTCGGTCTTACCATGGACCGGGAAATGAGACGCGAAGGCAAACTGATCGGCTGCATGGTTCACAACGAACATGTATACTTCTGGCTCAACCAGAGAGCAGGGACATCAATTAAGCCGGAAGACTATCATGGCATCCAGCTTTACTGGGTACCGGCTGACATTCACGAGACAAGGGAGCGTTTGAAGCAACTTGGATACCAGGTATCAGAAATCCTCGACAGAGATTATGGGCAGACTGAGTTCTTCCTTACTGACGATGACGGTTACTCCCATTGTTTCGGAGTTGCTACAAATGCATAACAAGGCGTTATTTTAATCTGGAACTGGAAATAGTAAAATCGCCCCCAGAAATTCAAACATCGTGAAAAAGAATCGTCTCTTAATTGGCATTTTAAATATTACACCGGCATTGAGGATATCATCATCTGATTTAGTAAAAACGATTTGTTCAGGCAGCGATGCATTTTTTACATGAATATTGAATTTAAAGACCTTTAGGTAAATGAATGTCCCCAATATTATTATTACGCTGAGGCCATTCCTGGGAATAACAAAAATATCATAGGTTATTTCTGATTTTTAATAAATTCACGGTCCATATGAAACTGAATTTCTCAATTTATCACAGGCTTCTGACATCTTTTACAGCGTTGAGTTTATCCTTCACCTTGTGCAAGGCGCAAAGTGGAAACACCACAATCACCGAATGGCAATATGGCAAAAACGGTGCAGTATCCATTACTTACGATGACGCTTCCAGGAACCAGTTTACCCGCGCATTGCCAGTCATGGAACGATTGAAAATGACCGCAACTTTTTTTGTTATCACCGGTCCGATCACAGGTTCTGCATACCATGGCAAATTTGTAGGCCGGCCGGTAGAAGTTATCATTAAGGAATCTGCTTCGATCCCGACCGACGAGCAGAATTTCCTTGAACGATGTTCGGCTGCGGGATATCTTGGCTATATGGGAACCATTTCATATCATACCCGTGCGGGGGGTTTGTATTCGTCGGGTAAAAAACAGCAGGCTTATCATTTGATGGATAGCCTCTACGCCAAAGTGCGCAATGGGGATTTTAAACCGGGGTACGAACCATGTCCGGAATATAAGGAAGCAATCGGATCAAGCTGGGATGATTTCAGAAAAGATGCCGGGGAAGGATATGAAATCGCGAGCCATTCCATCACACACGCCACCATGCCTGGTTTGGATGAAGCCAATATTCGTTATGAATTAGAGAAAAGCAAAGAAGAAATCAAAAATCAGTTGGGAGATAAATACACTTTTTCTACCGAAGTCCCGTATGGATACGAAGACGACCGCGTGATGCAGATCGCCTACAAAATTTATCCCGCACTTCGCAACCGTATGCCTGAACCATTTTTGAAAGAGATTGATCGTGCGAGTAAGGAACTTCCTCACCCGGCCGATAAGGATTATGTACAATGGCAGCGTGGCCCGTTACATAAAACACCGTTGACATTGATGAAATCCTGGGTAGATACCACATACTCAAATAAAGACATGTGGCTGGTACTTGTTTTTCACGGCATTGACAGCCTAGGCTGGGAGCCGACACCAATCCCGAAACTCGAAGAATATTTCAATTATATCAAGGGCAAGGAAGACAAACTTTGGATTGCAACTTTTGGTGATGCTACCAAATACATGCGCGAGCGTGAGCACGCTAAAGTTAGCACTAATGAAAAAGACGGGAAGATCAGCATATCACTCACTCATTCACTGAACAAATCGATGTATGATCTGCCACTAACGCTTAAAACCTACATTCCTGACAAATGGAGCAAAGTAACTGTGACCCAGGGAACAAATACGAAGACAATCAAAGTTCAGCATGATGAGAAGGGCGGCTTTGTGCTCTACCAGGTGGAACCAAACACAACAGATGCAATGCTATCGGGTTCATAAAATTCATGCCTCTATAAAATATAGCAGCTACATAGTAGTAAAAATTGTTTAGTGTATTAATAATTTAATTAAGCAAGACTCATGAAAAAAATTGGCTTGATAGTAATATCGTTACTGGCGATAATGCAGGCATTCGCGCAAAGCAATGAAAATTTCAAAATGATATTAAAAGACGGCTGGCAGATGCAATCGGCTACCAGAGTTCCTGATGCCGGGGCAATCCTTTCATTACCGGGGTATAAAACGCCGGGCTGGTACAAAGTCAGTGTCCCTACGACCATCATCGCCGGTCTGTTGTCGAATAAAGTGTATGATTTCGATCCGTTTTACGATATGAACTTCGCAAAGCTGAATGACCCGAAGCTTGATTCCACCTGGTGGTTTCGCAAAGAGTTCACGCTACCAAATTCTGAGAGAGGGAAAGAGGTGGTGCTCAAATTACATGGTATTAACTATAAAGCAAACATTTGGTTGAATGGTGTGCTCATTGCCGATTCAAATCAAATTGTAAATCCTTATCGTATAATAGAATTGAATATTTCTGAAAATATTATAACGGCAGGTGTCAACACACTTGCCCTGGAAATCAAACGCCCGATAAATCCGAATAAACATGGTGGTGATTTGGCGATTGATTATGCAGACTGGATACATTATCCTCCCGATTATAATGCGGGGATTATAAACAATATAGAGATCAAAACTTATGATCGTGTCGCTATTCGATATCCGTTGGTGACTACAAATTTCGATCTGCCCTCATTGGCCACAGCTCATCTTACTGTTGATGCACTTGTGACTAATTACACAGCTGACCCTCAGGATGTAATAGTAAGAGGTAAGATCAATTCTGAAATAAATTTCAAAAAGAAAGTTCATTTAAATGCCCATGAAACTGCCGAAGTGACTTTTACTCCGACTGATTTCCCGCAACTCAATATCAAAAACCCCCGCATCTGGTGGCCCTGGCAATATGGAAAACCAAATCTGAACCATATTGAGCTTTCAGTGGCGCATGATAATTTGGTGAGTAATACTATTGGGGAATCCTTCGGCATTCGCCAGATTTCATCACAGTTTATAGATGATAAATCACGTGTGTTTATCGTAAATGGGAAGCGGATAGTACTAAGGGGTGCAGCATGGTCACCGGACATTTTTCAACGTCGTTCACCCGAACGCCAGGAGCAGGAAATCCGTCTTTATCGTCATATGAACATGAACATCGTTCGCTCTGAAGGAAAAATGGAAGACGACCATTTTTATTCGTTGTGCGATAAATATGGTATGCTGGTAATGACTGGCTGGATGTGTTGCGGCGCGTGGCAATATCCCGAAAATTGGGATGCAGCTAAACGTGCATCGGCCATGGCATCCGATAGCAGTGTGATGCTCTGGCTGCGAAATAAATCAAGCCTGATGGTATGGCTTAACGGCAGCGATATGCCGCCACGCGATTCAACTGTTGAACAGGATTACCTGAAAATTGAAGCGTCGCTGAAATGGCCCAACCCGACTATTTCAACCGCTGATGCCAGCAAATCAAAAGTTTCTGGTTTTAGCGGTGTAAAAATGAATGGTCCCTATGAATGGGTCCCGCCTATTTATTGGGAAACCGATTCATTGCTGAAACGTGGCGGTGCATGGAGCTTCGCGACGGAAATATCACCGGGGCCTTCCATACCACCATATGAATCTCTGATAAAATTCATACCAAAAGATTCACTGTGGTTCACCACAGAATCGTGGAAATATCATTGTGGTACCATGACCTTCGGCAACACGCAGGTTTTTAATGATGCGCTGGAGGGACGTTACGGGAAAGCAACAGATATCAAAGATTACATTGCTAAAGCACAGGCACAGAATTACGAGTCACACCGCGCCATGATGGAATCTTATGGCCTGCATAAATATCATACAGCTACTGGTGTTGTTCAATGGATGGGCAGCAACCCATGGCCAGGCCTGATCTGGCACACTTATGATTATTACCTGTATCCTGCCGGTACTTACTTCGGCATGAAAAAATCGATGGAACCTCTGCACATTATGTATTCTTATGCAAATAACGAAGTGGATCTTACAAACTCGTTGCTGCAAAAATTTTCCGGGCTAAAAGTAAAAGCTGAGATTTACAATCTGGATGGCTCTTTGAAATATTCTAAAAACATTACTACCAGTGTCGAACCCGACAGCATACAAAAATGTTTTGCACTGCCGCAGATAAATGATCTGTCAGACAGTTATTTCCTGCGGCTGCAACTCAACGATGCAAATGGAGATGTGAAAAGTATCAACTGGTATTGGCTGTCTACAAAACCTGATGTCCTTGATTGGGTGAAATCAAAGTGGTATATGACGCCTCAGACCGGATATGCTGATTTTTCTGCATTGCAAAATATCGGCAAAACTTCACTGAAAATGTTATACACAACCGGGAAAAAATACGACAGCACTTTGCATAGGGTCATCATTACAAACACCGGCAAAACAGTAGCTTTCCAGGTACACCTGCGCGCACTAAAAGGCAAGTCGGGCGACGATATTTTACCGGTAATCTTTAGCGACAATTATATAGAATTAGCGCCGGGTGAAACCCGCATCATTTTGTGCAGTTATGCAGATAAGAATATAAAGGGGGCTACACCGTTTTTCATCACCTCTGCATGGAATCTGGACCTTACGAAATGCAAAGCAGCAGGCAACATCATATTTGAAAATCAGAAGTGAATTCTTTATTCATTTTTCATGGTGGTAACAGGACTGTGCTGGACCCTCGTTTCTGTAATTGGGATATTCAATATTTTCAGGGCGATAGCGAAAAAATAAAATTTTGGAATATTAACTATTGATTATGGAAGTGCATCACCACCCCGACCTTCATCATAGAAGGAAAAAATGGAAAGAGTATTTTCTGGAATTCTTAATGATTTTTCTGGCAGTGACGCTTGGCTTTTTTGCAGAAACGATCAGAGAAAAGATTTCTGAAAAACACCGGGAGAATGATTATATCGTTGGATTAATAAACAATATACAGAGTGATACTTCAGGCCTGAAAGGTCTGATAGACAGAAATGATGAGGAGGTAAGAGGGATTGACTCTTTATTGAAAATATCAAAAAATAGTTTTTTAAATATTCCGGTCCAGGATTCTATATTTTATTATGGACTTCATTACACATTCAATTTGCATCTCTTCGACTTCAATGATCTGACTTTGGTACAACTGAGAAACGCCGGAGGTTATAGCCTGATAAGAACAAACAAGGTAGCCGATAGCATTGCCCTTTATGAATCTAAGAATAATGACATTAAAGTGCAGGAAAGATTTGTTATTGATTATTATACACAAACCATGACTGCTTTTAAGCAAACCCTGGATATTACTTTAACCGGCAAATTTTTTCAGGAATATGAAACGAAAAAGGGGATACCCTCCGATATATATGTTTTAATATCCACGGACAAGGAAAAAATGTCCTTGCTTTATAATGATTATTGGCTTTACAGAGGTTCACTTATTGGATATAATGGGAAGCTAAAAAAACATCTTGAATACTTAAATGGATTTATAGCATTCCTGAAAAGAAGATATGATATCGAATAGTCGAATGACCAACGCCAGTTATAAAGATGCCAGGTAGTCGAAACTTTTCTTCAATGCCACTTCGGGTTCTTTTACCATGTCCTGCTCAACAATAAAATGTTTCGTACCGTTTTCTTTTGCCTTGGATAAGATGGACTTCAGATCAAGCACGCCGTTGCCAGCGGTGGTCATATAGGGGAATAATTCGATCCATTGTTTGGGGTCTCCGCCATCACCCGAAAAATGCACTTTCTTCACCATATCTTTTACATGCATCAGCGGATAGCGGCCTTTATATTTTTCAAGCAATGCGATCGGATCTCCACCGCCCGCGGTTGTCCAGTAAAGATCCATTTCAAAAAATACCAATGAGGGATCTGTGTTTGAAAATATCAATTCCAAAGGAATCTGCCCATTAACTTCTTTCAATCCATACCCATGATTATGGTAGGCGAATTTTACACCATTCGCTTTTGCAGATTCACCTATTTTATTAAAGGCCTCAGCCATTTTTTTAAAATCATCCAGTGTTTTTCTGTTTTCTGCAGGTATAGCAGGGAGTACAACATAGTCATTTCCTAAAATCTTTGCAGTCTCTCCGAGCATATCCATTCTGGTTTGAAGGGTATCCAGATCTGTATGAATAGAGGGGACCGAAAAACCATTTTCATCCAAAAGTTTTTTCATTTCTTTAGCGGTATGTCCGAAGTAACCACTTCCCTTAAAACCAAGAGAAGGCGTGACTGCATTCCATCTTTCAATAGCTGAAGGGCTGCTGAAAGAGTAAGGGCCATAAAGCTCCGCTTCTTTATAACCTATTTTTGAAAGCATGGATAAGGCACCGGTAAGATTTTCATCCAGCATCTTTGGAAGGGAAAAAAACTGGATTCCTATTTTATCCAACAGGGTTCCGGATTTAAAAATCTCTGAAGAAAATACAAACGCTGAAGCAGATGCTTTGGCTGAAGTGCTGATAAATTGTCTTCTTAACATGGCTTAATTCATTTCGAATTAAAAGGTAATCAAACCTCCTAAATCCATCAACAAATATCTGAATGAAAGAAAGACTTAATCAGGAAGGACAATGGGCTCATTGTTGAGTATTCTCTAATAATAGGCTCATAAAACCTATTTTATGGGAATATTTGATAGAATATCAGGTACATCATAGTAAGATTAAAAGCAGCGTGACCAATAATAGCACCGAGAATTGAACCCGTCTTTTCTTTACATAAAAAAAAGATCCTGCTGGTAATAAACATTAATATCACCCAAATTGCAGCTGGAATAAATAAGAACTGCCAGCCCCCTGCAATGTAAACAATCCCGAAATGCGCTAAATGCGTTATTGCGAATGCCAGGCTATCTAAAATAGAAGCTTTATTCTCACCAAAATCCATAGCAAAACTTCCATGTACGATTCCCCTATAGAATAGTTCCTCACCAATAGGACTAAATGTAATTCCAGTAAGAGAATAAATCAGGAAATAAGTAAACTTTTGTGAACTGCTCAAAGCAATTCCTGAAGCAGTATAAGACCTGGATATATAAACGAACCAATGGCTGATGCTCTGCTTATATATTAAGATGCCGATTGCATAAATAATTATACAGATGATTACTCCTAAAATAAAAGAATAAAATAACCAGTAATAGTTATCAGGTTTCTTTATCCCAATATATTTTCTGCCTTTTTTTGTGAGAAACAGAACAGGAGACAGCCACATAAAAAGAAATATAATTCCAATCCTGCTGTAATTACCAGTGATATTGGAATGTAAAACAATAATAAACCTTGGGATACCGAATAATAAAACCAATACCAGCCCAAAAACCCAATTAAATTTGAAAATATTCTGCCATATTGGTCGAAGCATATACTTGCCTTATTTCAAATATTAAAATATCATCTGTAGTAATTATTTTATTTTAACTCTCAGTACCCAATCATTCGCAGTAATAAACAAAACATCCTTAGTCTCGTTAAAGGCGCAATTCGAAGTTTGCTTATTATAAATTCTGATCAATCCCAACAATTTACCCGCAGGAGATATAATGTTAATGCCATCCGGTCCGGAGCTGAAGATATTTCCATACCTATCTATTTTGAAACCATCAGCACCTGATTTTATTTTTGCTTTTTCTTTTAACGGATACCCATCCAGGAGAATTTTACCGCTTTGAATATTGCCATTACTATCCAGTTGAAATGCATACCATTTGGTATGATTGTCACTGCTGCCGACATACAATATTTTTTCATCAGGCGACAAAGCAATTCCATTAGGCCTCGAAATACTATCTATCAGCAGACTGAGTTTACCTGAACTGCTGATCTTATAAACGCCTTCAAATTTTAGTTCTCTGGTAGGATCATTTTCATACTTAGGTAAGCCATAAATGGGATCAGTAAAATAAATATTATTCTTTCTGTCGGCAACTAGATCATTGGGACTGTTAAATCTCTTTCCCTTATAATCTTTTGCAAGAATGGTAAATTTTGCTATAGGTGAATCCAGGGGCGCATTCATACGAACGACCTGGCGATTGCCGGACTGACAGAGTAATAATTTTCCTTCTTTATCCAGGGCAAGCCCATTGGAGCCATTTTCCCCATCACGAAATGCCGTATCGGTATATCCTGATGGACTAAGGTAAACAAGTGGTGTATCCTTCCCATCCCAGCGATATATTTTGTTTTCACGAACAGCCGAAAAGAGAAGCATCTGTTTTGCAGGCACCCAAACAGGTCCTTCACACCATTTATAGTTTCTGCCGATTACTTCAACAACTGCATTCGTATTGATAATGTCTGCAGCGCTGCTGTCGAACAACTCCACTTTGCCGAATGCACTATCCGTTACAACAACTTTTGAAGGTTCAGTTGGGGTACTACAACTAATGCAAACCGATAAATAAGAAAGGGTAAAAACAATTAGCTGATTTTTCATCTGATGATAAATTTCGTTAATTCATGTTTGTAACATAAAGTAACAAAACTTATGGTTATAAAACGTCGCCCGGAGAGAACGATCCAATTCTACTTTTCTGCAAATACGAACGACATTTCATTCATGCGTGTATCAATGACCAATTGATTGATTCGATTACAGTTTCTTTTTATGATATCTGAAAATAATTTCATATCACCGTCTTTATGATTTAGTTCCATCATTTCATTGGCCAGTGTGATGTTCGACAATGGACTTATAACCTTAAAAGCCAGGGCAGATTCAAATTGCCTCTGTTGGTGATGAACTCTTTTTGGTGTCAGTCCAAAAATATTTCTGATAGTTTTATTCATAATTAATGTTTTTAGCCAGATTATTTTCTACTGCAAGATGAGCTAATTTATCATCCTCACCATTACAGATATCTTCTATAATGTTATATCATTCACACATTTGGTTCCCTAAGATCCTCTATTTAACAGCGAAATGACCCTATTATGCCTGTTATTCGGTTACACATTATATTTCAGGTGATTTACCGGAAATGAAATTCATTATCCTTTCTTTATAGTTGAGGCCGATAGGAAGCAGCGCTTTTCCCATATCAACAGAGTTTCCGAAAACAGCCCTGATATGTTTGGCAGCGACAATATAAGATTTATGAATTCTGATGAACTGACCTGCTGGAAGAATATTTTCCATTTCACCCATGGTCTGATGGGTAATAATGGTATGCTCATGAGTGTGGATTTTAAGATAGTCCTTCATACCTTCTATGAAAATTATTTCAGCAAAACTTACTCTTAAAAATTTGCTATTCGATTTTATAAAAATATGTTCGCGGTGGAAAGATTTTATTTCTTTGGAATCATCCTTAAAAATCTTTCCGTCGAAAATCTTATCTATTGTTTTTGAGAATCTTTCATAAGAAATAGGTTTGAGCAGATAGTCAATCACATTGAATTCATAGCTCTCCAAAGCATATTCGGGATAAGAAGTTGTAAATACGACCAGTGGCGGATTAGTTAAGGATCGAAGAAAATTAAGGCCTGTCATTCCCGGGAGTTGTATGTCCAGGAAAATGAGGTCTACCTCTTCGTTGTCAATCACTTCTTTTGCTTCCGGTGCTGTGCGAAATGTACCAATCAGGTTAAACCGGCCTGATTTCTGTAAATGGCTTTTTATGACATCCTGTGCAAGTCTTTCATCTTCTATTATGATACATCTTATCAAGTAAACCGGTTATTAGGATGAGTGAAACGGTAAATGTATTGTTATTCAAAATTATGTCAAGTGTATGAGTATCCGGATATAAACGTTGCAGTCTTTCCTGGGCATTTTTTAATCTCATTTTACTTTCCTTTCTGTCCTTTTTCTCAGTTTGAATAATATCAAGTGCATATGCGTCGGGATAGAGTAATTCAAGAACGCTTTTACTATTTAAGAGACCTTTGCCCTGTATTTTCTTTGCCTGGTTTTCCAGCTCGAGACTGGTATTATTAATAACATTTAGTGCAATCTGGTCCGGATTTACCTTCAGTGTAATATAGATAAAGGGTTTTGCGAATGAATGATCTATCGCGTGTTTAAATCCGTTTTCAATAAAAGAAATAAATAAAAATGGTTCGATTATTACACCTTCTGTGGTTCCTTCCACGGTAAATTGAATATCCGCGTCATACCTTATTCTTTCTATTTCGATATAATTTTTGATGAATTCAATTTCTTTATCAAGCGGAATTTTATCCTCATTGCATTCATAGATCAGGAAACGCATAATATCAGACAGCCTAACCACTACCTCGGGTGCTTTATCAGCCTTACTCAGGCTAAGAGAATAGATACTGTTCAGGGTATTAAAAAGAAAGTGTGGATTCAGCTGAGTACGGAAATAACGAAGTTTGTAATAGGTATTTTCTTTTTGAAGAGTGTCCATCGTTTCTTCTTCATCCAGTTTTTTTCTGTACCAGGATATTGCAATTGCCAGAATGATATTTATGACAATCCAGGCAGTTTCCCTGATTACATTTATAGTTGAAAACGAAAAATAGTACTGTCCCGGTCCGCGCACAATAGTTTCTGCGATAGTATTCAGGGGAAGCAGCAGGGTTAATACTAAAAAATAAAAGAAGATTGTCAGTAAACCATAAATCAGGTATTTCTTTTTAAAAAGGAATTTGATTACAATAAGCCTTGAATACAGCATATACAGCGGCAATAATAAAAGTGAAATCACCAGCAATACGATCCATGCTGTTTTTTGATTTGGGAAAATTCCAAGGCTGTTAACCACCGGGTTTATAAGAACGAAAATTAGCCAGCAAAACAATTCAGATTTATGCGTACCTCTCACAATCCTGTCGTTATCGTATTCCATCAGGTAGGGGCTTTATGGATGGTTAAATAATATGGTAAATCTACCTTAGGCGCGGCAAATCTTAAATAATATTCGACAAACTGGGCAACTGCTTCGACATAATTCCGCAGATTGTCCTGGTTATTTTTTCATTCGCATCAGATAAGAGGTATGTGCATCTATGAGTAAGTTTCTGAGCGCAGGAGATAGAATTTCTGTTTTGGATTTTAATTCTACATATTTATGCACTTTGCCCGAGCCCTGGAGTAAATGGAACGGATCAGGTAATTCCGTGCCCTTATAAAATCCAAGCTTAACGCCTTTTTTTGAAAGAATAATCGTACAGATCATTCCAGAGTATCCTGAACCAAATCCATACCCGATTATCTTTGCTTTAATATCCAATCGCTCTTCAATTCCAGGGATTTCTTTTTTAATAAATTGTCTTACATGCGACGCCAGTTCCGGCACTGGAGAATCATAACTCTTCAGAAATTTTTCAATCTCATCCACTTGTAGCATGTTTACTTAAAGTTACAAAAAGATGTGATTTGGATTTACGAGCAAATTAATAATTCAATTATTCAATTAATATTTTCTCGAAGCAAACACTGTTTTCAACATTTTCATATTGACCGTAATTGGGTATTATCTGATAGCCGTTTTTCTTATAGAGTGCAATAGCTTCCGGTTGTTTTTTCCCGGTTTCAAGCAGGCATTTGGAATAATTTAATTCAAAGGCCCAGTCTTCTAATTCTTTGATAATGCTGGTTGCAATTCCCAGTCCCCGTTTGTTCACCGGAACATACATTCGTTTAACTTCCATGGCATCCTTTGATAATTCTTTGATAGCTCCGCAACCAACAGGCGTTTCATTGTCAAAAGCTACAATGGCATATTTGATTTTATCAATTTTATTGAACTGGGAATAAAAAGAATGATCTTCTCCGTCCCTTATTTTTAAATCAGCATCCAGCTCTCTTACGAGTGCCTGAAAAAATTTATTATCGGAATCGGTCCTGATAAAATGAATCATTTGCTGGCAAAATAAATCAAATTAAAAAATCCCTGTCAACAATCAACAGCTTTACTTTTTTATTGGTTCTTGACCGGTGGGAGCATTCGTTATCTGAATTAAAACGAATAACTCAATCCAAGTCCGTTAGGTCCTGCACCCAGTTCCAGTCCTTTGAGTTTTTTATTTAGACGAACTGAATTTTTATGATGGAGACTCAATACAATTCCGTCCATAATGAGAAGGAAACCACCCTGAACTATAATGCTTTTTCCATAACCTGTAAATTGTTCCTTTGATTTAAGATTCATATTATTCACCCCTCTTTCACGCAAGTAGAAACCAGCTGCGATATATGCAAGGTCAAGTCCGAAATTGAAAGCATATAATTTCTCCATCGAGAGTTGTGCTGATTCATTTTCAGCGAAACCATATTTCCGGGCCATTGCCTTACGAACATTTATATATCCCATGATAGCGAGTCCGCCATTGATCAGATTCCAATAGGCGTTCATCTGCCAGAAATATTTTGATTCACCCTGTGTTTGCCCGGCAATTATAAATCCCGATGCAATATTTACTGCAGCCCAGCTGCCAAGTGTGATCATTGCTTTTTCAGTGATGCTGTTGCGACTTATGGCGATGCTATCATTGAAACTTTGTTGGGACAATGCACTACCAGAAAGTAAAAGACAAATTATTAAAATAAATATCCGCTGCATTCTGAATATTCGCTAACTGTAACTTATGTAAAAATCAGTAAAATAAAAAGCCAGTGTCGCGAAAAATTCGCGGTCACTGACTTGATCTAAGCAAAAAATGCTTTAAGATTTCTTTTTCCCCATGCCCGATACAGCAACAATAACTCCGCTTGCGATTGCACACATTACTGTAAAAACAACCACATCAGTTAGCACTCCAGTAATGTCTGAAGCATTTTCTGTTGCATACCTTACCAAATCATTCCCAAGCGCACCGAAAAATCCTACAGCCGCACCGATTCCGGCACCGCTGCCAAATGAATTGACATTTCCCAGCTTCAATAAAACGTATGTCAACAGTGCACCTGTACCCAGGTTTCCCAGAATCAAAGCCCACCAAACAAGTTCACTCATGGCTTTTTCAGCACCGGCAGGTGCATGTGAGTGCTGTGTAAAAAAGTTCAACAGTAACATGCCATAAAACAAATAACCGAGTACGAAGAGTACAATTCCCCCTACCACGGTGCCGACTAAGAATTTTTTAGAATTCATACATGTTGGTTTAGTGAATAAGAAAGTTACATATTATTTTATATAATATGTCGCAGCGCCAGAAAAATCAGGAACCCTTTCCGCTATTTTTGTGAATGAATGGAGGAGATAATCCACCTGATTTAGGATAAAAGGAATAAAAAACAAATTTGGAGAAGCAAAGCACATTGCGCGGGAAATATATTTATCTCGAACCGATGGAAAAGCACCATACGGCAGGTTTGGCTGAAGCATCGGCCCCGGATCCTGCTCTATATAAGTGGAGCCCCGTTCCTCAGGGGATAGAGGAAGTCACAAAATATATTCAAACCGGAATTGACTTGCGCAAATCAGGTTCAGCATTACCCTTTGTTATTATTCGTGTGGAAGACAGCACTATCATTGGTTCAACCCGCTTTTGGAATCTGGAAAGATGGATCTGGCAACCGGGTCATGAAAGATATGGCCGTGTATATCCGGATGCTTGTGAGATTGGATACACATGGCTTACAAGATCCGCCATTCGTACTGCTGCCAATACTGAGGCTAAATTACTTTTATTGAAGCTGGCTTTTGAGAAATGGGAAGTATTTCGGGTTTGTCTGCATGCAGATTCAAGGAATATTCGGTCATGCGCGGCCATTGAACGCTTAGGTGCAAAGTTTGAGGGTATACTTAGGGCTCATAGATTGGCAGTGGACATAATTCCGCGTGATTCCGCACGTTATTCTATCGTTGCATCCGAATGGCCAGAAGTGAAAGTGCATTTGGTCAATCTCTGCCAGAAGTATAATGCCTGATTTTATTCAATACCTGTTCTTTGGAAATTTTTTCCTCGCGGAGGTCGAACTCATTTTGGAGCCCGAGCCAGAATACAGGCGAGTTGCCAAAAAAAATGGAAAACCTAAGCGCGGTATCCGGCGTAATTCTGCGATTGCCTTTAATAATTTCTGATATTCTGGTTTGAGGAATAGCTGTATTCTTGGCCAGCCTGTAGGCTGTAATTTGCAGCGGCTTTAAAAAATCTTCCAGCAGGATTTTCCCGGGATGAATATTATTATATGGTTTCATACCAATTGAAACTGTTACTGAGACTAAAGATAAAAATGTTTTTTGCTGCTGAATTGTTAACGTAAAAACGGATCGTGTAATGAAGGAATATGATAAGTGAAAAGAAAGATATAAATTTATAAATTAAAAAATTTGCCTGATGGAAGAGATGGAAGTACCTACGGAAGGGCTGCATGAAACGATAGAAGAAAGAGTTAAGGAAGAAGTTGAAAAAAACGAGAACAGGGGTGGAATGGCCATTGCTATTTCGACCGCTCTGATGGCTGTATTTGCAGCCATGGCAAGCCTGCTGGCAGGGCATCATGCTGATGAAGCCGTAATTGAACAAATCCGCGCCTCCGATAAATGGGCATTTTATCAGGCCAAGGGGATAAAAGATGAAATACTATCTCTTTCAAACAGTCCGGATAAAGGCATCCGCAGTGCAAGATATAAATCTGAACAGGCAGAAATACAAAAGGATGCCAAAGAATCTGAAGAGGCATCCCATATTCACCTCGAACACCACTCAGTTCTTGCAAGAGCCGTTACCATGTTCCAGATATCGATCGCTATTTCTGCGATTGCCATTCTTACAAAGAAAAGATTGCTCTGGTTTATCAGTCTTGGCGTGTCATGCATTGGATTATTTTTCTTTATTACAGGAATTTTTTGAACCGAATATATTCGCCCGCCACCTATAATACCTTTCATGAGGAATTATAAAATTTTTTGCGGGGGATGTACTGTTTAATCATATTTTTAATATGAATTCATACCCCCGCTACTCCTCTGCCTTCTTTACCCTGTGCTTTTTTTAACCAATAAAATTTTCATTTATGAAAAAACTCTTATCACTTGCGTTCATTTCTTCATTATTATTTGCCTGTACGAATTCTAAACCTGCAGACACAGCTGCAACCACATCTGACTCTGCAGTAGCTGCTGCTCCTGCAAAACCGCAACCTGCTGAATTTGCTGATTCAAAGTATGCCGATATCGGCAGAAAGGGCAATGCTGCTCTATCATCTGGAGATATAGATGGATGGATGAGCAATTTTGCTGATAATGCCGTGTATGCATGGAACAATGGTGATAGTCTCGCCGGTAAAGCCGCCATTACCACTTATTGGAAAAAAAGAAGAGGAGAAGTAATTGATTCCATAAGTTTCAGGGATGAAATCTTTTTGCCAATAAAAGTAAATCAACCCCAAAGTGTAGAACAACCAGGTGTTTGGTTATTGGGCTGGGCCCGGGTATCGGCAAAATACAAGACGGGTAAAAAAATGAGCCAGTGGATACATACACTACTCCACTTTGATGCCAATGATAAAATTGACAGGGTCCTTCAATTTCTCGACAGGGCTCCTATTAATGCTGCCACGAAAAAATAATTTTTATTAAGAACGATTCTTACAAACGGCACGATATCACATCGTGCCGTTTATTTTTTAATACCACATGAATCCTGCATTCTGCCGTCCTCCCTTTAACTTTATACCCCGGTCATACATTCTGCTGAATGATTAGATTACATGGGGGAGGCTTAGGATTAAACTTGCTCAGATGAAACGAATCTTGTTTTCAATTTCATTAGTGCTTTTAATTTCTCTCTATGCGAAGGATGTCTTCAGTCAAACCGAATCTTCGACAGGTATAACTAATCGGAAATGGTGGAAAGAAGCAGTCGTATATCAGATTTATCCTCGCAGTTTTAAAGATAGTGACGGTGACGGGATCGGTGACCTGAAAGGCATTATTTCCAAACTGGATTATATTAAAAGTTTAGGAATAGATGTGGTCTGGCTAAATCCCATATATAGTTCTCCAAATGATGATAATGGGTATGATGTAAGTGATTACCGTAATATCATGAAAGATTTTGGAACCATGGCTGATTTTGATTCACTCGTGAAGGGCATGCATGCAAGAGGCATAAAACTGGTTATGGACCTGGTTGTGAATCACAGCAGTGATGAACACGAATGGTTCAAACAAAGCAGGAGTTCAAGAACAAATCCCTATCGCAATTATTATCATTGGTGGAATGCGGACAGAGGAAAGCCTGCGCCCAGATACAGTTTGTTTGATGTAAATCATGATGCATGGAAATATGATTCATTAACGGACGCTTATTATCTGCATTATTTTTCCAGAAAGCAACCAGATCTGAACTGGGAAAATCCACAGGTACGTATGGAAGTGTTTGATATCATGAAATTCTGGGCCGACAAAGGAATTGATGGTTTCAGGCTGGACGCATTTCAGTTCGCTGCAAAAGATACAAGTTTCCCTGCATTCCCTGCCGGATATGAAAAGCGTTTCCAATTATACTATGCCATGGGACCGCATTTGCATGATTATTTGAAAGAAATGAATAAGGAAGTCTTCAGTAAATATGATGTGATGAGTGTTGCAGAAGGCGCGGGTAATTCTTTTGAAGATGCACATGATCTTGTTGATCCGGTCCGCAAGGAATTGAATATGGCCTATGCATTTGAAGGGGTAGATATTGCCAAACCCCAAGGATATAGACTTTTGCATTTTAAAGAAGTCTTTAGCCGCTGGGACAGTGCATTCGCTAAAAATGGCTGGTTATCCATTTTTTTATCCAACCATGATCAGGCAAGATTAGTAAGCAGGTTCGGTAACGACAGTCCTGCCTTCAGGGAATTGTCTGCAAAAATGCTGGCGACATTTATAATGACTATGCGGGGTACACCATTTTTTTATAATGGGGATGAATTGGGAATGACAAATATCAGGTTCACTAAAATTCAGGACTATCGGGATATGTCTATCATCAATGAATACCAACACCAAAAAAATATTCACGCTGACACCCTGAAATTTTTGGAACTGGAAAAGTTTGAAAGCAGGGACAATGGGCGTACGCCATTTCAATGGGATAACTCGGCAAATGCCGGATTTACAGTTGGCATACCATGGATACAGGTGAATCCGAATTATAAATACATTAATGCTGCAATTGAAGAAAATGATCCTAACAGCTGCCTGAATTATTTTAGAAATCTTGTAAAACTGCGTAAAAATAATCTGGTCCTGGTTTATGGGAAATACAAATTACTGGACAAAGACAATCCAAATGTATATGCATATACCAGGGAGGGCGAAGGGAAAAAGTTTCTTATTATTCTAAATTTCTCAGCAACAAATGCACAGACGCATGTTGGTGTGGCAATTCAAAATATTTTGTTGTCAAATTATAATGATAACAATGATAGAAAAGTTAGGCAGCCGGTCATTGTATTGAGGCCTTACGAAGCTTTAATATGTTTGTTGAAATAAATTAACTCTTAAAATCTATGTCAGTACTCTCTTCAGCGGAAGCTTATCTTTTTGTTCAATAAATAATGGAGAATATTCTATTATCGTATCTGAACTATCCAGTCCATAGGCTTTCTGATCACTTTGAGCAATTCCTTTAATAGAGAAATAGGAGTCCAGGATGAAATCTTCTTTCACGGGCAATTCGTTTTCAACTGATAAGAATCTTTCTATAATTACATAAGTTATATCAGCATGAAAATTTTCTTTTTTCATGGATTCATATTTCGATAAAAATCCCAGCTCACAATTCTTAACCATTTCCTGCATTACTTTCTTAAAGAATTTATGGATGCGGGGCTGTACACGGAAACCAAGTCTGAATTCAACCCTGATCAGTTTGTCTTTTAAGATTTCAACCACATTGTATTCCAGTGTGTACGGAGCATCTGTAATATCAATATGAATGAACCAGTAGATATCAGCCCTCTTTGGTTTTTTATTCAGGATGGAATCGATGATGCGTTGTTCTATCTGCATCTCCATATTTGCCTTAGTGAGATAAACAAGATGTGTTGCGTATTTTGGAATATCCTTATCATTACTTAGTTCAATCAGGTCCTTACTGTATTTACTGATATTGACAAAATTCAGGTAACGATTGGTTATTCGGCGTGCATTAAACCAGATATACATAATAAAAACCAATCCGAATTCAAAGAAGAGGAACATCCACCGCTGCTTTATCTTGGCCACATTGGCGACGAAAAATGCCGTTTCAACCGTAAAGAAAATACCGATGATGGCCAGGATGAGGATCATATTCCATTTTCTCACAAATTTCATGTACCCGAACATAAGTGCCGTCGTCATCATCATTGCGATGATAATAGAGAATCCATAAGCGGCTTCCATATGTTCAGACATTCTGAAATAAAACATCATGGCAACACAACCGACCCAGAGTGTGGTATTGATACTTGGAATATAAATTTGCCCCTTGATCGTAGTAGGGAATTTTATTTTAACCTTAGGCCACAGATTCATACTGATTGCTTCACTGATGAGTGTGAAAGAACCGCTGATCAAAGCCTGGCTTGCTATAATTGCAGCCAGTGTGGCGATCACAATCCCGCTGAGTAAAAACCAATGCGGCATCAGTTCATAAAATGGGTTAAGACCGTTCAATTTCCCCGTATGTTGTGTAAGGATCCAGGCACCCTGCCCCATATAATTTATTACGAGTGCAATCTTTACAAATATCCAGGTGAGCCTTATGTTTTTTTTACCGCAGTGACCAAGATCACTGTAAAGTGCTTCGGCACCGGTAGTGCAAAGAAATACTGCACCCAATAACCAGAATCCTTTTGGATACTGGGTTAAAAGTTCTATTCCGTAGTGTGGACTAAGTGCAGTAAGGATTGCGGGATTATGAATAATAGGAATTAATCCCAAAACAAGAATCATACTGAACCAGACCATCATAATAGGCCCGAATGAAGAACCTACGATCTTGGTTCCAAATCTTTGAAAAAAGAAAAGAAGACTGATAATTCCGATAACAATACCTACCGTCAGATTATTTCCTGCTACAATAAGATTTTCGAGACCATGCACTCCATTTAAACCTTCGACAGCAGAAGCTACAGAAATAGGAGGAGTAATGATTCCATCAGCAAGCAGTGTTGCTGCTCCAATGATGGCGGGGAAATATGCTTTTTTACCAAACCTTCTAACAAGGGCAAACAAAGAAAATATTCCACCTTCGCCTTTATTGTCTGCCTGTAAGGTCAGGATAATGTATTTAAATGTTGTTTGTAAAGTCAGGGTCCAGAATACACAGGAAATTCCTCCGTATACCAATAGGTTTGAAATGGGTCGCTCACCAAGGATTGCTTTGAAAACATACAGTGGCGAGGTTCCGATATCACCATAAATTATTCCCAGTGCAACTAATAGGGTAGCTGATGTGACTTTAGAGAAGTTGCCATGTCCATTCGTAGAAAAAGCAGTATCAGAGTTAGGCATAGTAGGTAAACAACTGCGCAAATGCAATGCCGGAATGAAGTAACATTAAAATCATTATTAATATGACAATAGTAGAAAGGGTTTCAAAGTAAAAGCTAGTTACCTGTCGGGGGAATAGCAATACATAACCCTTTCATTTTGGTGTGGTATTTTTCAAAATGAAAAACCGGGTACTTATTTAGAACATATTTAGTTCAGAGCAGCTTTCGAATGATTGTCTTCAGCTATCTTAAGGCTGAAACCAAAAGTGCTGCCTGTTCCAACTTCACTTTGAACCCATATTTTGCCCTCCTGTGCCTCAATAAATTCTTTTGAAATAGCAAGGCCGAGGCCACTGCCATCCCGTTCATGTGTACCGGGCACTTTAAAATACCGGTCAAATATTTTAGGCAAATATCTTTCATCAATACCCTTGCCATGATCCAGCACGGTAAATGCTACGGTATCTTCCTTTTTACTTACCGAAATATCAATTACATTTTTTTCTGATGAAAATTTTATTGCATTGGTCAGAAAATTGATCAGCACCCAGGTACTTTTTTCTGCATCAGCCTGGATATTGGGAAGTATTGGATCCAATTTCAGATTCAGTATTATGTTGCGTTGATTCGCCTGGAATTGTACAGCCTGCAATGCCTGATCAACTATAAGTTTGGGTGAAGTAGATATGACTTTCAATTGAATTTTTCCAGTCTCCAGTTGTGTCATGTTTAAAAGCTCTCCTGTAATCTTGAGTAATCGTTCGCTATCATCCTCAATACTATCCAACAATTCCTTCTGGTCATCATTGATCTTTCCGACCCGGCCATCATTGAGCAACTGAGCGCTCAATTTTATTGAGGAAATCGGGGTTTTGAGTTCATGGGAAATGGTAGCAATAAAATTGGTTTTAGCTTCACTCAATTCATGGAAGGGAGTAATATTTCGGAGAACAATAACTTGTCCGATTACGATATTATTACTCGTAACATTTAAAACATCCTTACTAAAATAACTTTCTTTATTATCAGCGAATATTTTTAATTCCTGTTTATCGGTATTTTCTTTCAGCAGCGTACGCATAAGATCATTGGTGAGGGCCAAATCGGGTGCATATTTCCCGATGATTGAAGATTCTTTGATGCCCAGAAGTTTTTCAGCTACTGCGTTAAAGAATAATATATTTCTTTTATTATCGAAACCAATGATGCCATCACGCATCTGGTTGATAATGGTTTCAATCCGGCTCTTTTCAAATTTAATTTGTGAAAGGTTACTATGTTCATATTCGTCTAGCCTGGCTGCCATATCATTAAATGAATTTGCCAGTTCACCGAATTCATCTTCCCGCTGGATAACGATGCGCTTCGAATAATTTTTATCGGCTATCGCTTTAATCCCTTCCGATAATTTTTTAATTGGATTGGAAATAATGCCCGGAAGATTAAAGATAAAAGTAAATGAAATGAGTGTGAGTATAGTGAATATAATCGTAAGCCATAGTTTGGCAGTATCGGCTGTTCGCTGTGCCAGGTTATATTTGCGCAGTACAGCCATTTCATTCAAATCGAGAATCTGGCTGAGGGATGCTCTTATTTCCGGATAATTGGTTGAATCTGCAGGATTCGCTTTTAGTTCATTGAAGTTTTTTCGCAGTTCCTGTGTGGCTTCCTTCTCACCTATCTCAGTAATATTACCTTCCTGCTTAACCAGGTTATCTTCAAATATTGAGATAGCATCCTTTTGAATTTTCACTTTATCCAACGCTTTCAGCATATTATTACTGTACACGATGGATTCATGATTGCTTTTCAAAACCTGGTTGAATTCCCTGCTCAATATATTGATGTTGACTATCCCCAGTATTCCAAATAGCAGGATCACTATAAACAGAAATATAAGACTTAAGGATAATTTAGTTTTTAATCGCATAGAACTTTTATGAAAGTATAACTACATCAATATTTGCTGCAGATAGTTTTGTCAGCAGGTGATTAAATATGGCTGTATTCATAATAATTTTAAATAAGCTGAGATGGGGTTTGCCAATGCAAACAGTGGTTATAGCTTTTTCTTCGGCCGTCTTAATTATGGCATTTGCGACATTGTTTTGTTTAACACGGATTAATTCGGCGCCCAGCTCTGTTGCCAGTTTGAAATTATTGATCAGGTGTCTTTGGGCAGCAAGACCTATTTTATCTCCATCTTCTTTGGAGGTTTGCACATAAAGTACATACCATTTGGAATGATAATAAGTGGCCAGTCTTGCTGTTTTCCGGATCAGTTTATTGGCTGTTTCATGATTGCTGCTGATACAGGTTAAAAAGTTCTCCGGCTTCAGGTGAGACCCCCGGGGAAGTTCGGTTTCTATTTTCCTTTCCACCTGTGAAGCAACTTCCTTTAAAGCCAGTTCTCTCAGTTGCAGAATTTTCTCCGGTTGAAAGAAATTCCGCATAGCCGTTTCAATTTTATCCTGGGTGTAGATTTTTCCTTCCCTGAGTCGGGCGACCAGTTCATCTGCCGTCAGGTCAATATTTACCACCTCATCCGCTGCCTTTAATACGCTATCCGGTATTCTTTCCGCTACCTCAATTCCGGTTATCCCTTTTATCTCCTTGCTTAGACTTTCAATATGCTGAATGTTAACAGCAGAAATTACATTAATTCCGACATCCAGAACTTCCATTACATCCTGCCAGCGTTTTTCATTTTTGCTGCCTTCGATATTGGTATGTGCCAGTTCATCAATTACTACCACTTCAGGATGCAGATTCAGGATGGCCTGAAGATCCATTTCCTCCAAAGATTTTCCTTTATAGAATAATTTTCTTCTTGGTATCTCCGGGAGCCCTTCCATCAATTGCTGGGTTTCTTTCCGGTTATGGGTTTCGATATAACCGATTTTCAAATCTACTCCGTTCTTAAGAAGCGTATGGGATTCCTGTAACATGCGGTAAGTTTTACCAACGCCGGCACTCATACCGATATAGATTTTAAATTTTCCCTTTCTGGACTGGCGAATTAGATTTAAAAACTGGTCAGCGCTATTTTCCTGTTCAGGCATAACTTCTATTGAAAGACCACTTGTCATTTTAAGGTCGTCTTGTCAAGGTCAATATTTAATTTAAGTACATTTATTTTTTCAGTTCCCAAGAAGCCCAATAACGGATGATCTATATGTTGATCGACGATAACTTTTAGAGCATCTTCCGTCATTCCCCGCAGTTTTGCTATTCGGGCTATCTGAACATAAGCCGCTTTTCGGGAAATATCGGGATCTAACCCACTGCCTGAAGCAGTCACAAGTTCTGAAGGGATATCATTCTTACTAACCGATTTATTATGGACAAGGAAACTATCTATTCTTGAAGTTACATCTTTTAAATAGTCAGGATTGGCAGGGCCTTTATTACTGCCACCACTGCCGGCTGCATTATAACTTACTGCAGAAGGCCTGCTCCAGAAATATTGATCGTTACTGAAATTCTGGCCTTCGAGTGCATAGCCTACCACCTTGCCATTTGCCAAAATAGTTTCTCCTTCACCTTTTCCCGGGCTGGCCTGGGCAATACCCAGGATAAGCAAAGTATATAGGCCACAGAAAAACAATAGGCAAACCAACGTCAGTCTCAAGGCAGGAATAATATGTTGTTTCATGATGATAATTTTTAAAACCAGGCGGATACTATAAGGTCAATTAATTTAATACCAATAAAAGGAAGCAGTATACCTCCGAACCCATAAATCAGAAGATTTCTCCTGAGTAAAGCGCTGGCGCCAATCGGTCTGTAAGCGACACCTCTGAGAGCCAGTGGTATTAGCAATGGTATGATGATCGCATTAAAAATAACGGCCGAAAGGATCGCACTTTCCGGGCTGTGCAGATGCATAATATTGAGCGCCTGTAATGCAGGGATAGAAACGATGAATAATGCCGGAACAATGGCGAAATATTTAGCCACATCATTGGCAATTGAAAAAGTTGTCAGCGTTCCTCTCGTCATCAGCAATTGTTTTCCTATCTCCACGATCTCGATCAGTTTGGTCGGATCATTATCCAGGTCTACCATATTGCCGGCTTCTTTGGCAGCCTGCGTTCCGCTGTTCATGGCAACACCTACATCCGCCTGTGCAAGAGCAGGCGCGTCGTTGGTACCATCACCCATCATGGCAACGAGTTTACCCCCCTGCTGTTCTTTTTTAATATAATTCATTTTGTCTTCTGGCTTTGCTTCTGCAATAAAATCATCTACCCCTGCTTTGTCGGCAATAAATTTTGCTGTTAAGGGGTTGTCGCCTGTTACCATTACTGTCTTTACGCCCATTTTTCGCAAGCGGATAAATCTTTCAGATATGCCCGGTTTGATAATATCCTGGAGCTCTATCACGCCAACTGCTTTTTCATTTTGACTCACGACCAATGGTGTACCTCCATTGTTTGAAATAATTTTTACTCTTTCCGTTGTTTCGACGGGAATACGATTTCCGGCTTTATCCACTATGTGCCTGATAGCATCATAGGCGCCTTTACGAATTTTTAATCCATTTGAAAGATCAATTCCGCTGCTCCGCGTCTCAGCAGTAAATTCAATAAACCTTGCACCATTACTGCTGAATGTATTCGGATTTATGCCAGCCAGTTCCACAATAGATTTTCCTTCGGGAGTTTCGTCGGCAATGGAAGCGAGAGAACAAGCTTCTATAAATGCTTTTTCGTCTATACCATTTGCCGGCCAAAAATGAGTGGCTTTCCGATTCCCGATGGTGATTGTTCCGGTCTTATCCAACAATAATGTATCCAGATCACCTGCTGTTTCTACAGCCTTACCGCTTTTAGTAATTACATTCGCCCGAAGTGCACGGTCCATTCCTGCAATTCCGATTGCACTGAGTAAACCTCCGATCGTTGTCGGTATAAGACAGACAAATAAAGAAATAAATGCTGCGATGGTAATAGGTGTATTTGCATAATCTCCAAATGGTTTCAATGTAACACAAACTATCACGAAGATCAGTGTGAAACCTGCAAGAAGTATTGTCAAAGCTATTTCATTGGGTGTCTTCTGACGGGAAGCACCTTCCACCAGAGCAATCATTTTATCCAGAAAACTTTCACCGGGGTCTGTAGTTACCCGGACTTTTATCTTATCGCTTAATACTTTTGTTCCTCCGGTTACACTGGATTTATCTCCTCCGGATTCTCTGATCACCGGAGCACTTTCTCCCGTAATAGCGGATTCGTCGATGGTTGCTATTCCTTCAATGATCTCTCCATCCATAGGAATGATATCACCCGTTTCACAAATAAAAATATCTCCTTTCCTTAACTGCGAGGAGGGCACTACTTTTATTTCATCAACAAAAATTTCTCCAACTGGAAATACTTTTTTTGCGGGTGTATCCTCGCGGGTCTTGCGTAAACTGTCAGCCTGAGCCTTCCCTCTTGCTTCAGCGATAGCTTCAGCAAAATTTGCAAATAACAGGGTAAACAATAAAACAATAAACACGATCAGATTATATGCAAGACTTCCCTGCGATTTATTTCCGGTGATGATCCAGATACAAACAGCCATCATAACTACTGTCCCGATTTCAACCGTAAACATTACAGGATTATGAACCATCATGCGTGGATCCAGTTTAATAAAGGACTGCTGCAGAGCCTCTTTAACCAGTGCCGGTTCAAATAATTTATTATCTCTATTTCGTTTCATTGTGATTGTTTTTATTTCGATGCGAAAAATTCGGCAATTGGCCCGAGTGTTAAGGCGGGAAAAAATGAAAGTGCGGCAATAATTGCAATGACTGCAAACACCATGATTCCAAAAGTTCCCGTGTCAGTTTTTAAAGTACCGGCGCTTTCAGGTACAAACTTCTTTTTTGCCAGGATACCTGCAATGGCGAGAGGTCCGATGATGGGCAGGTATCGTGATAGTAACATGACAAGCCCATCTGTAATATTCCAGAAGGGGGTATTAGCACTAAGTCCCGCAAACTCAGAACCATTATTTGCAGAGGCGGATGAGTATTCATACAACATTTCAGAGAAACCATGGCTTCCCGGATTATTCAGCCAAGCTGCATATGCAGTGGGATTATTTGCAAATAAATGAGCAGCGAGAGCCGTAAATGAAAGTATCAGAAAGGTGTGCAATAAGGCAACAATGGTTGCAATTTTCATCTCCTTGGCTTCAATTTTTTTGCCCAGTAATTCGGGTGTGCGTCCCACCATCAGTCCTGATATAAATACCGCTATGATGATATATATGTAAAAATTGAGAAAGCCTACTCCAACACCTCCGTAAAAATTATTTACCATCATTCCCAACATGGTGAACATTCCTGTAACCGGAGTGAAGCTGTCGTGCATGGAATTCACCGATCCGTTAGAAGTTACGGTGGTAGTGATACCCCAATAAGCTGAAGCGGCGGGTCCGAACCTCACTTCTTTTCCTTCCATATTTCCCAAAGGCTGACTGATACCCAGGTGGCCGATGGAAGGGTTTCCTTTCATTTCCAGATAAATTGAAGGGATAACATAAATCAAAAAACCAACTGTCATCACGCCGAAGATCACCCAGGACAATCTTTTACGCTTAAGCATATTCCCCAGGGTAAATACAAGTGTGATCGGGATAAGTATGATAGAAACATTCTCTACCATATTGGTAAAATAATTTGGGTTTTCCATCGGCTGCGCAGAATTAGCACCAAAAAATCCACCGCCATTGGTACCCAATTGTTTGATAGCGATCATTGCAGCAACAGGACCTCTGCTTACCTGAACAGTATCACCCTGAACGGAAATAAAATGATCCTTTCCCTTGAAAGTCATTGGCATTCCGTTAAACAAAAGTATTACCGCTACAACGACAGACAGAGGAAGTAAAACTCTTGTGCAGGTCTTAATAAAGTAGTTATAAAAATTCCCTAGTTTTTCAGTAGTTCTTTCTTTCATGGCTATAAAGACAACAATGCAGGCCGCGATTCCAGCAGCGGCGCTGATAAACTGAAATAACATCAGAACAAGTTGTCCCAGATAAGAAACGGCTGTCTCTCCTGAATAATGCTGGATGTTTGTATTCGATATAAAACTGATGGTTGTATTGAATGCCAGGTCGGCAGACATGGAAGGATTTCCATCCGGATTCAGCGGAAGCCAGCCCATGTTCATCAGAACAAACATGGAGAATAAAGCCCAGACAAAATTGATTGTTAGTAAAGCAAGCAGATGCTGCTTCCAGTTCATTTCTTTTTCCGGATGAATGCCCCCGGCCTTGAAAAATAATTTATCTATAGGTGCCAGTACCGGATCAAGCCAGGTCTTCTGCCCTTCATAAACTTTGCTCATATAACGACCCAGGGGAATGGCCAAAAGTACCGTAGCCAAAAACATGACGATCACCCCGATGATTTCAGTGTTCATTTTGAATTAGATTTTAATAGTTAAAATTTTTCAGGTTTGATCAGTACATAACACAAGTACATAAAAACCAGGATCGATAAAATGAATAGAATCGTCATAGTGATTAAATTTTGTCGAAGAAGTCGATTGATTTAAAAAATAGTGCAAAACAGATCAGGATTGCAACGATTAAAATGATTGTTAATACCATGATATCTGATTTTGATCGAATAATGTTTCTAAGGGATTTCAAATGGGATGCCTAATAACGTCGGTGAATGAAAGTATCCGCGGAAAGACAGGACGGATAAGGACTTATAACAATTATATGAATAAGAGAATTGATTTGGGATAAAAGAATTTTTTTCATTTTGGGGTGGTCAATTTTCAAAATGAAATGGGTGTAATTATTTACGGGCAGCGGTATTTTTAGAAATTTTACTTGAAGAAATCCTGGAACCTGTTATGGTACTGAGTTTTCAGAAGCCTCCTGAAAATAATGTTCCAAAAGGCATGTCCTTTGATATAAACCAGGTGAAAAAGCAATCGTTAAGATTGGTAGTTATTGAGTAATTAATAGTAGCATGGTTTTTACCTTTGCTTATTAATTAAAATCAGGCCGTCTGTTTTTACAGCTGGCCTGTTTATTTAGCTTATTTGATATTCTTCGATTTTGCGATACAGGGTAGTAAGGCCAATATTCAACAGCCTGGCAGCTGCCATTTTATTCCCATGGGTATGATTCAATACTCTTTGTATATGTAATTTTTCCATGCTTGAAAGTTCAAAGGCCGATAAAGCCTGACCCTTCTGCCTTGAAGTATGGAAGTCTATCGGCAGGCTGGAAATGGAAAGTTCATTACCGGTGGCTAATATTACGGCTCTCTCCATAACATTTTTTAACTCCCGGATATTTCCTTTCCAGTCATGATTTATCAGATTGTCTAAGAACTCTTTGCTCATACTGGTTACATGACCATTGATCTTGGAAGAATACATTTGAAGAAAGTAATTGGCTAGCAGGGGGATATCTTTTTTCCTATCACGCAGGGCTGGAAGTTCTATCGTGAAAATATTCAGTCTGTAAAAAAGATCTTCCCTGAACTTTCCTTCCTCCACTTCTTTTTGCAGATCCCGGTTGGTTGCTGTGATCAGGCGGACATTCACCTTGCTTGACTTGGTATCTCCGACTTTTATAAATTCACTGGTTTCCAATACCCTTAATAATTTAGCCTGCAGGTCAAAAGCCATTTCTCCAATCTCATCCAGGAATAAACTTCCACCATCCGCTTCTTCAATCAGTCCTTTTTTATCTTTTACAGCACTGGTAAAAGATCCTGCCATATGACCGAATAATTCACTTTCAAGTAACTCTTTGCTGAATGAACTTACATTCAATGCTACGAAGGGATTGCCCGCCCGCTTGCTTCCATTATGGATAGCATGGGCAAATACTTCTTTGCCGGTTCCCGTTTCTCCCAACAATAATACTGTCGCGTCAGTAGGGGCAACTTTTTTGGCCAAATCAATGGCGGAGAGAATTAAATCCGATTCACCCAAAATATTTTCAAAGGTGTATTTCTTTTCGACCTGCCGTTCCAACTGGGTTACTCGTTTTTGTAACCTGATCTTCTCCATTGCCCGGTCAAGCAGTGGAATGATCCGTTCGTTGTCATCTCCCTTGGTGAGATAGTCAAATGCACCATTCTTTATGGACTGCACCCCGGCCTGAATATTACCATATGCTGTCAGCATTATAATTTCTACTGCAGGGTATTTTGCTTTTACTTTTTCTATAAACTCAACGCCATTGCCATCCGGGAGTTTAACATCGCAAAGAATAACCTGAATGTATTCACGTTCCAAAACCTTAAGTCCGGCTTTCAGGGAATCCGCTTCAAAAACTAAAAAACCTTCCAGTCCAATAATACGTTTCAATAAATGCCTCAATTTTTCTTCATCATCAATCAAAAGGACATTGCCCCGGTTCATGTAATCCAAATTTGAATCAAAGCTATTGAATTGTTGAATGACAAAATTTACGCGGTAATATTCTTTAAAATGAAGTAATAATTACCTTGCACCGGTTACTTATTAAAATAAATAAGAGTGGAATGAAAAAAGACAAAACGGCTTTGCTAATAGGTATTGCAGGAGCAGCATTTATTTTGATTGGAATATTTTGTATGGCAGATCCATTGAATGCATATGTAAATCTTGTAAGATTTTCTGGTGCTGTCCTGCTGGTAAATGGCGTGGTTCTTCAGTTGGCTTCTTCTTACATCCATGTAACATTTAAAATGGAAAAACAAAGTATGAGGATAGAAAGTATTGTTGACTTTGGGTTTGGCATCATTCTCATATTTAATCCATTTCTGGCATTCATAGTATACCCACTTCTATTCGGAGCCTGTATTTTTTCGGTGGGGATAATAAAAATTATCGTTTCTCTGTTGGCAAAAAAAAATAATAGCGGATGGTCATTCATATTGATAATTGGCATTCTTTCCTGTATTTCAGCTATTGTAATTATATACATGCCTTTACATCATGCCAGTGACGTAACAAAAATAATAGGGGTGTTTTGTATGCTAATGGGACTGGTCCTGATTATTGATTCCATTAGGTTCTGGCGAATGAAAAAATTTGAAAATCTGCTTTACTAGGTCTTATTTTATAGATAACTCAGCCACCATTTATCCCTGTGACTGGATTTATATCCATCATACCATTTGCAGATTGGATAAAGGAATAAAACAATAGTTATCCATATAAGGTAAACTACTCCCAGGCTAAACCCATAACCCTTTAAATTCTGCATATAACTGATCCAGCCGTTAAAGGAAGTCATATCAGTCCATTGAAATCCGGTAAGAACCGCAGCCATAAGAGCAACGATATGGATCAGGTAGATATGCAGTAAATAATAGAACATGGGAACCCGCCCATATACGGAAATAAATCTTGTGAAACGATTAGATATATTTTCCGTGAGCGAAAGAAAAATAAGTGCAACTCCTTCCGTTAATAAAATGTAGTCAAGAGAAGGCGGGTATTTTGTAACATTAATAAAGGAAAGAAAACTGAATATCGGGGATGACTGTCCAACCCAGGGTTTCAGATTCCCATATATATTGATGCCTCTGAGGATTACGAACAGAATCAGTGAGCAGGATCCAATCGTTAGCAGCAGTTTTCTTCTTTTAGCCGTATCGTAATTGTTTGAAAATAATTCTCCCAAACAATATCCCAATGCCATGACGCCAATCCAGGGCAAAATGGGATAAGCCATTAAAATAGTATAATGACCAATTGAAAATATTTTTTGATCATGCAGGAATCCCCATAAAAAGCCCATGAAATTGTTTTCAGGAAAATGTGTGCTATCCAGGAGGTTATGGGCAGCAATTAAAATAATACCAATACAAAGAATTATTTTTCTTGGAAAGAAGATTAACCCTGCCAAACAAATCATACATATTCCAAGAGTCCATATGACAGCCAGGAGGATGAATGTAAAATGAATATTAAAAAACCAGGAAAAATTTACTATGGTAAGTTCAAGAAAAATCAGCCACAATCCTCTTTTAACCAGGAATACCGACAATTCTTTTTTAGTTTTTCGCTGCCCTGAAATAAATGCTGATGTGCCTGCTAATAAAACAAAAATAGGCGCGCAAAAATGGGTGATCCATCGGGTAAAAAACAAAAGCACAGTTGTTTTTTGCAAATCCATCGGATCAAAAATAAATGCATCCGCATTAAAATAGTCACGGGTGTGGTCAAGAGCCATAATAATCATAACCAGACCCCTTAAAAGATCGATGGATTTGATCCTGGCAGGTATTAAAGTTTTCATTTGTTGGCAGTTCTGATTCTGAAGGTAATAAATCTCTCAACCCGGACGAAATAATGACTTTCCACAGATGCTGCCAGCAATTGGAAAATAGAAGTATAGGTAAACAATGGTGACAATCTAAAATCATTGTAATTTTAATATAACTCCTTTAACGATTGTTCACCAATAAAATAATTTTATGAACTGGAAATTAATCTTTCAACTTTCTCTCTTCGGACTTGTGATGGGTATTTCCACAGTTTACTGGATTCCATCCAATATTGAACCCTTTTTCTGGCTGGCCATATTTATTATATGTGCTTACCTGATAGCCAGGAATTGTACAGGCAAATATTTTTTGCATGGACTTTTCGTGAGTTTGGTTAACTGCATATGGGTCACAGGTGCCCATGTACTTCTATTTAGTACATATGCGAATAATCATCCAAAAGAGTTGGAACAAATGGCAAAAATGTTCCTTCCAAACCATCCCAGGATAATGATGCTGATTACCGGGCCCATTATTGGATTGATTTCAGGATTGGTATTAGGTCTTTTTGCTTTTATCGCTTCGAGAATTTGGAGGAGCAGGGTGACCGTTTCTTAATGATGCAAATAGAAAAATCCCGCTTGCTAGCGGGATTTTTCTTTCTCTACGGGTTTTGGGGAATCTAATTTTTTAGCATTACTGTATCCAGGGAATGAATTACTCCGTTCGTTGCCTGCACATCATGGCTTTGAATTTTAGCGCCATCAACTGTTGCATGACCATCTTTAACGTGCACCAATAGTTCTTTACCATTTACTGTTTTCAGCTTTTCGCCGTCTTTCAGGTCTTTAAAGTCTATTTTACCAGCGACTACGTGATGATTTAATAAGTCGGTCAGCTTTGTCTTATTTTCCGGCTTTAATAAATTATCCAATACAGCTTTGTCAAGTTTTCCAAAAGCAATGTCTGTAGGAGCAAAAACTGTAAATGGTCCTTTGCCACTGAGTATTTGATCCAAACCTGAAGCATGAACACCCTTTTTCAATGTTGTCATGTTCTTTTCCACGTTTACTAATTGCGCTATGTTTGACATTTTGATTTTATTTATTTACCAGTAGAATAACCGGTAACAGTGTAATGTAGGAGTAAAGGATACTGGCCTGCTGTTAATGTTTTGCCTCTTTGTCTAACTACACATTTTTAACTGTTAAAAGAAACGGTTGGGGATATTGTTGCTCAAAAACTTGCCAGATAGAATTAAAATTGTCACCCATGTCATTCAAAATAGTTCTGTTATATTTAGTAAGTAATTCTTCATAATGAAAAAACTACTATTTATTGCTCTGCTGTTATTACAGATCAGGAGTTTTTCGCAACTGCCAGCTGAAAACTATGCCGTCGATTCTGCTTCTGTTGAACACCCCGGTGTTCCCAAAGGAGAATTAATAAAGCTGAGTTTTGACAGTTCTAAAATATTTCCAGGTACAACGCGTGATTATTGGATTTATATTCCGGCTCAGTATAAACCAGATCGTCCGGCCTGTGTATATGTTAACCAGGACGGCATCCAGTGGAATGCTCCAACAGTTTTCGACAATCTGATATTCAAAATGGAGATGCCTGTAACGATTGGTATATTCATTACGCCGGGCATTGTGAAAACTTCGGATCCTTCAAATGCACTGAATCGTTTCAACAGGAGTTTCGAATATGATGGCCTCGGGGATGCATATGCCCGTTTTTTATTGGAGGAAATTCTACCTGAAGTTGAAAAGCAACATGCCAAAGATGGCAGGGCCATCCATCTTTCAAAAAATGGAAATGACCGGGCTATAGGTGGATCCAGCAGCGGTGCGGTTTGTGCTTTTACGGTTGCCTGGGAAAAGCCGGCCGAATTCTCAAAAGTCTTCTCTGCCATTGGTACATATATAGGTTTGCGCGGCGCTGAACGTTACCCGACGTTGATCAGAAAATTTGAGCCGCGGCCGATAAAAATATTCCTGCAGGATGGTTCGAATGATCTGAATATTTATGCAGGTGATTGGTGGATGGCAAATCAGACCATGGAGCGTGCATTAATTTTTTCCGGATATTCTGTCGAACATATCTGGGGCGAAGGCCAGCATAACGGAAAAATGGGTAACTCCATTTTCCCGGCAGCTATGCGATGGTTATGGAAGGATTGGCCTCTGCCAACAAAATCAGGAGCTACCAAAAATCAAATGTTAAGTGATATTTTAATTCCGGGTGAAGAATGGCAATTGGTTGGAGAACATTATAAGTTTACAGAAGGAGCTGCTGTGAATGCAAAGGGTGAAGCATTTTTCCAGGATATTCCTAATTCAAAAACGTATAAAGTTGACCTGGATGGGAAATTGACTGATTTGAATTTGAATGCAAAACGCGCGAGTGGTACTTCATTCGGTCCTGATGAGAGACGCTATACAATTGCCGGCGCTACAAACCAGGTGTTAGCCTATGATTCCACTGGAAAGGAAACCATCATTGCTGACAGCATTTCCGGTAATGATATAGTTGTTGCCAATAATGGGAATATATATGTCACTTCTCCGGATGGAATTGAAAAGCCAAGCAAAATTTACCTGATCAGGCCTGGTGGAAGTAAAGAAGTTGTGGATGCAGGATTGAAATTTGCGAACGGCCTTGTTCTTTCTCCCGATCAAACTCAGTTATATGTTACAGAATCAGCCACTCACTGGGTTTGGATTTATCAGGTTCAAACGGATGGAAAACTGTTTTTCAAACAACGTTATGGATGGCTGCATGTACGGGATCAGGATGAAAATGCCTGGTCAGACGGGCTTCGCTGTGATACCGCCGGAAGAGTTTATGTAACGAGCCGGATAGGATTGCAGATTATGGATCAAACGGGCCGCGTCAATGGCATAATTCCTGTTCCGGCAGGACAGCCTTCCAACCTTTGTTTTGCGGGGGAACATTTTGATATACTATACCTGACTGCGGGAGATAAAGTGTATCGGCGCAAACTAAGAACCCGGGGTGTCAATAATTTTGAAAAGCCTTATAAGACCTTAGCACCGAGGCTTTGATCATTTTATTCTTTTTAACCATTTCTCCGCAACTTCTTTTTTATCAAGATTGTTTTGAACGATCTGTTCCAACAGTTGTTTAGCCTGAGTGTCGTCACCTGGTTGATTCCGATCCATAAGGGTAAGTGCCTGGTAGAATATAGCGGGATTAGAATACAGTTTATTATACGTTTCTAATTTTTTAAACCAGTTTAAGGCTTCATCATATCTTTTTAGCCGGAGAGCTGAGAGTCCGGCATTTTGTTTAGCTGTAGAATTGGCTGAATCTGATCGGATGATTGTTTCAAAATACGATAAAGCTTCCGCATATTTTCCATCATTATATAAATTCAATCCTTCTTGATTTATGTCAGGGCTACCGCCCATTGTTACTCCAAGTTTTTGCAATTCTTCTGTTTCATAATTCCTGGCCAGTTCTTGTGCTGAAACAGTATTAGTAAATGTGTAAGTTCCGAAGATGATTCCTGCCACTAAGGCTGCTGCGGAGATATAATATATTAATTTTCTGTAAGGATGCTTTGCTGAAATATTCCTTACTGGAATCTGGGATCTGATAGAATTCTCTTCGTAAAGGGTTTTAAAATGTTCTTTTTTTTCATCGTGGGCTAACTCTTTGGAAACAGTCATTGCACTCAGATAAAAAGCAACTTCATCGGCAAATACCGGGTCAGACTCAATTCTTTTTTCAAATTCTCTTGACTGGTCCGGGAGCAGTTCTTTCGTGAAATAGCTTTCTATATAATTTGTGTTATCCATCTTTTTATTCAACTTTATACAGCTTTCGCAATCTTTCCAGGCAACGAAGCCTGCTTGTTTTTACTACATCTGCAGTTTTATAATTGAGGAGTGAAGCTATTTCCTTATCGCTATAATTCTCTCCCCAGAACATCAGCAATTGCCGGCACTTCTCTTCCAGTTCCTTTAGTTTTTCTTTAAGCATATTCCAGTCTGCTTTATCGATTAGTTTTTGGACTACCGACTTTGCGGTATCCGATAAAAGCATTAATCTGTCTGAAATGGATTCATGCCGGTTTATACTATTCTTATTAGTCGTTCTTTTTCGAAGAAGGTCAACACATTTATTATGAAAAATCTGGTAGAGGTAGGTTTTAAGAGAAGACCGGGCTTCAAAATGAGTGTTTCTGATATTTTCCAGGGCGGCCAGAATTGTATCGGAATAAGCATTGAATGATTCATCATCCGATAAAGCATGTTTGGTTATGCCTTCCCGGATAAAATAAGAGAACCGGTTGAATAATTGCTCTTCACTCCTTCTTTTATCAATCCCACTTTGCCTTAGCTGTTCGATTATTTCCTGGTCTGTATAACGAAAAGAACCAGTGCTGTCCATTATAGTGGGTCTTTCATCCAATTTAGGAAAAATATGGACTTGTTCAACAATTTCTGTTTCCCTCATTCAAAAACTTACGATAAATCATTTACAACACATTCCGGAATCAAATAGCCATCATCCTTACCCTGTTCATGTAACCAATTATTCAGAACCCTGTGATGAAGCCGTATGGTGAATGCGTGGAAACTACGCTGATCCATCCTTCAGATCAAAAATCTTTAATCAATTAAACCTTACAAAAATGAAAAAAACCCTATTCGCGCTCTCACTTGGATTGACTTCCATTGTAGCGCTCAGCAGCTTCGTTTACGCAGAAAAATCGGAAAACCCTGTTGCTTTCAATGATGCAAAAATCTTTAAGACTTCAATTCGCAATTTGGCAGCTTTGGAAAGTCCTGCTTTCATGGGAACTTATATTCCGGATGCAAAAAACATCAATGCCAAAGCCATCAAGGATTTCCAGAGCCGGTTCAGCGGAGCTAGCAATACCATGTGGTTTGCTGATGGTAATGGCTTTGTATCCTATTTCGTAAAAGATGGATATGGAAACAGAGCTTTTTATGACAAAAAAGGCCACTGGCAATATTCTTTACTTTTCTATGGTGAAGACAAACTTCCAAAGGACATCAGATCAACTATAAAATCTACTTATTTTGATTTGGCTATTACTCTTGTTGAAGAAGTACAAACTACAGAAGGTATGGCATATGTTGTTCACCTCGAAGACAAAACAAGCATCAAGATTTTAAGAGTGAGCAAAGATGGTGAAATGGAAATCATGCAGGATCTAAACAAGGAATAATAATATATTAACCCTTACCCCTCTGCAACCCGTTGCCTCCGAAAGGGGGCAACTTTTTTTAGAAATAGACCGGCCAACGGCCATCGGTCAACGGTCAACGGATATGTCTTACCTTTTCAACAAATTCTATTCAAAATGACCCTGATTATTTTAGGATTGCTAATACTCATAATTGGATTCGTAATCCGTCGCCATATAACGCCTTTCACTCCTTATGCCATTTATTTACGTGCGATCGGTTTTGTGCTTTTCCTCATAGGACTTCTTTCTTCCTGTATTGTTCAGATCGGTACAGGGGAAGTAGGTGTCCAGATTCTTTTCGGAAGTGTCCAGAATACCACACTCTCCAGCGGCCTTCATTTGATAAATCCGCTTATCGATGTACAGCGCCTGGATATAAAAACAGAAAACTATACAATGAGTGCGGTTCGCGATGAAGGAGCTAAAGAAGGAGATGATGCAATAAGGGTTCTTACCTCTGATGGACTGGAAGTTGTAATGGATCTTACAGTATTATACAAAGTAATGCCTTCTTCCGCTCCGGATATTTTGCGTAGTACTGGAATTGATTATACAAATAAAATTGTCAGGCCACTGACCAGAACCATGATACGGGATAATGCCGTTTACTATGATGCCGTCTCACTCTATTCTAATAAGCGGGATGAATTCCAGACCCGTATTTTTAAGAGTATTGAAGAGGATTTCAGGAAAAGAGGATTGTTATTAGAACAGCTACTGATCCGGAATATCACCCTGCCCCAGGCTGTTAAAACCAGTATTGAGCAAAAAATTTCCGCAGAACAGGACGCGCAGAAAATGCAATTCGTTTTGCAGAAAGAAAGACAAGAAGCCGAACGCAAAAGAGTTGAAGCTCAGGGAATTTCGGATTATCAGCGAATCATCAGTGAAAGTTTAACCGACCGTCAGTTACAATATGAAAGTATAAAAGCTCAACTTGAAGTTGCAAAATCTCCCAATGCGAAAGTGATCATAATTGGGAAACCAGGCTCCCAATTTATTTTAGACACGAAATAGGAATATATGAGCTATAAGTTATGAGATATGGATACTCAATACACCATATCTCATATCTCATAGCCCATATCCCTAAACACCTTAACGATTTATCAATTTTGCATCCTGAAGCCAGTTTTTCAACAATTGCGGCCAGGATTTTACGGATTGAAGATCGGACCTGTATCCCATATTAAAACCATGATCGGCATGAGCAATAATATGTGCTTCAACGGATACCCTGGCCAATCGATATTTTTCCAATAAGCTCATTACTGATACAGAACAACAGCTGTCTTCATTGCCCGCAAGCAGGAAGGCCGGAGGAGCCCAGCTTGGAACCTGACCAGGAATGAATAATGGTCCCGGATAAATTTGAATAATAAAATCTGGCCGTCCATTCAAACGATCGATGGGATCGGGAGCCTGCGAATTTCCTCCTCCGGCATTATATGCGATGGCGTCAACCACCTCCCCTCCGGCCGAAAAACCCATCATACCCAGGCGACTGGTATCAATTTTCCATTCCTGCGCATGACTTCTTACCAGGCGCATGGCCCTGTTTGCATCTTCTGCCGGCTGTTTATCCAATGAATAAGGTGAATTTGTTTCGCGTGGTAACCTGTATTTCAGGATAATCGCGGTAATACCCAGTTTATTTAAAAATTTAGCGGGATCAATACCTTCGGCTTTAAACACAAGGAGTCTAAAACCGCCACCCGGACAAATTAATACGGCGGTTCCATTTGCGATTTCAGGAGGCGGGAAAAAAACAGTGATGGAAGGATTATTAATATTCTTTATCCAGTAGTCCTTAGCTTCCTCTGGTTCATTTTTCCTGTTTTCAAAACCCGGAGCGCCATTTTTCCACAACGGAAGTACCAGAGAATCAGATTGTGCATGGAGCAAACTTATATTGCATGAAACCAATGCCGGGATCAATAAAAAGAATTTAATTTTTATTGTAATGGTGAGAGGCATTCTTGTTTTGATCATGCTGATTTTATTTAACGACATACTCATTGTACTCCGGATGTCTTTTTAAATAAATGGCTACAAATGGACAAAGTACTTTTGCTTTCATATTATTTTCTTTTGCCCATTCCAGGGCATAATGCGCCAGGGTTGAAGCAATACCTTTTCCCTCGAGATTTTTGGGAACTTCAGTATGCATGAGCCAGATATGCCCATCATGAAACCGGTATTGAAGTACCGCAGTTTCGCCATCTTGATGTATTTCGAACTGTTTACGTTCAGTGTTATTGACAACAGGAATATCCACGAATTCTAATTAAGATCCACAATGTTAATATTTATACTCCAAATGCCACTTATTCAGCTTATTGTAATTAATTGACGGTTAACTTCTATCATATTGGCCCAGAACTTGTTTTTACGGGATTAAAGAGATCATCGGGCAAAAACCTGTTAATAGGGTATATACCTGAAGTTCATTCCAATAACCCGCTTACAGGCAGGAGGAAACAATTTGGTAACATTAAATTAATATGGCTTGTGGGGTTACGGCACTATTTTGCAGTTGTTTAACAATCATTTTCCTATATGCAACAAGAATTCCAGCTTCACTTTCCAATAGTAAACAGGATAGCTAAGGTTAGAAAGTCTCCCTATTCCCTGGTTATCTTACGCGAAGGCTTGTATTCTGTTTCGGTTGACAAATTGCCCCTGGTCGAGTATTATGTTTTTTTCGACAGTCCTTTGAAAGGAGAACAGATGAAATTAAAATTCTATAAGACTGTTTCTGATGGAAAATGGTATGATAAATCTTATTCTGAGGAGGCTGAATTGAATTCTCCTGAATTCGGAATTCCTGAAATTAATAAGGAATTAAAAACTGTCCTGGATGCTCAGGATGCCCAAATGGCGCAACCTAAAAGTTTCTCCTTATAATTGATTATTTATTTTCTTGCAATTGAGTTCGGGGTTTTGTTATAAAAGCCGGATGATGCTCTTTTCAGGATTTCGTTTTTACCTTGCCTGTTCATAGTTGAAAGGATTTTGAGAATAGATTCTTTTTGACCTGTATATTCTCCGGTCAGTAGGCAGAGAATTTCCGCCATTTTATTTTCAAATGAAACTGTATCCATTCCAGAATATCTGGTTTTCAGAAAATCTATAATTCCCAATTCATTCATCAAATCCAGTTTGGCTGGCAGGTCAAGATTCGCTGACTTTTGCTGGTCGGCCGGAATAAGGAAATCAACATATAAAGCTCTTTTTAATGAGCCTATATAATTTGAATAAATTATTCCCTGAGCGTATAAATAAAGTTCAATAAACTTTCTTTTCTTACCAGGAAGGTTTACACGGTTGCTAAAGGCATCATAAAAGCCTTTGAAAAATACCGACATACATTGAAGCTTGAAACTTTTGTCATATTCATTGTATATGCAATATTCAATTTTGTTAATTGTACCGTTTGCCTCATCTAATAACGACTCAACGGAGCTCTCATTGGATACATTTTGCCGGATCCAATCTTCAAAAACCGGACTACGGGAAAGAAAACTCGATAGAATATAATTACTATAAGCAGCACTGTTTGAATTAGCAGGTTTGATGTTGAAAATAAAGTTTTCACCGAAAAAGAATTTTCTTTCTGTAAGACCAGGATTGTTTCTTTCATTCCTGTAAATCTCTGCCAGTTCATCTGTTTTTTCTTTTTGAAAGAAAAAACGAAGACGGGGATCAAAATCAGGGAATGAAAAAGGTATAATGCCAAAGAATTGATCAAAAAACGCTAATTTATCAGCATATTTCTTATGACTCCTGAATTCAGAATGAAGCGTCCGGATCTGGTTTTCTGAATATCGCTGCATGGTATCCAAAGCACTGGTTTATTTCAAATATACCATTCGAAGCGTCCCGATTTTTACAGGCATTTTCAGGTTATCAAATTATTAAGAATTTGTGAACAGCATATTTAGTCCCTGATTGGGGGCTGTATATAAATCTGTTAACATTTTGGTCATATTCACATAACATTCCATTCACAGGACCTAACGTCTTTTGCTACCAAATCAATTCTTAAAACAAGTTTTTATGAGAAGTCGATTCACCAAAACGCTATTCAGAATTTCAGTTTCTGTTTTCCTGTCTGTTTTTTTAATAAATTCTTCCAGAGCACAGTCTGCTTTAAATAATGATTCTCTTTTCCGCTCTGGAGCAGAAGGCTCCGGGCGTATTTGGGGTTATGCTTTTGGCGACTTTGCTTATAAGTCACATTCCGACTCCTTATCCAGAGGTGGAAGCAACCAGTACACAGGTATCAGAGCACAAACCAGCATGTTCCAGTTTCGTCGTATCTATTTAGGGTATGACTATAACATTTCTAAAAAATTCTCTGCTGAACTCTTGTTAGCTGCAGAAGATAATTTTCCTCCAGGTGCTCCTCCTGTAGGAAGTGCAGCAGGTACAACTACTACGTTCGCAGCCGGTAACTCAACAGGAGATTTATTGACTAATCAGAAAATGACTTTCTATATTAAAAATATGAACGTTCGTTGGAAAGGGATATGGAAAGGAACCGACCTGGTTGTAGGTGAAATGTCAACACCCGCTTTTCCTGGTATAACAGAAAAAGTCTGGAGCTACAGGTCGATTGAAAGAACAATCGCAGATATCCGTCGTACTCCTTCATATGATTTCGGTGTTGCCTTACAAGGAGTATTTGATCCAGAGACTAAAAACTTTGGATATAACCTGTTGGCTGCAAACGGGACAAGTGACAAACCGGATTATACACCTTTCAAATGGTTTTATGGCGACGTTTATGGATATTTTGCTCATAAGCATATCGTAGTTGATTTTTATGCTGATTATCAGAGGCTGAACTGGATTACCACCTGGCATCATTCCCGCCAGATGTTAAAAGGTTTTATTGCCTGGAATAGTTCAGCAACTGATAAAAGTATGAACCCGGGGTCAGGTTTTACGATCGGAGTTGAAGGGTTTATAAACAACCTGAAGAACGATAACATTGAAACTTTTACAGTGGGTGGTGCTGACACTTTAAGTACTACCCCTTCAGGACTGTCTATGTATATTCACGGAGACATCGTTAAGAATAAACTTAGATTCTTTGTCAGGTATGATTTTTATAATCCAAACAATTACGTAAATACCAGCATTTCAACCAAATACGCCGGTAATACCAGCAACTACAACGATAACTCATTCCATACTGTTTATAATTATAATGCAGCTACCCCATCTGTTACTTACACTACAACAGGTGATCAGACATATAAACAACAATTTTTTACTGCCGGTCTTGATTTTAAACCGGCCGCCCGTGTGCACTTTATGCCGAATGTCTGGTATAACAGTTATTCATCTCAGCTCGTATCAAATAAAGACCATGATATAGTTTGGAGGTTGACTTTCTTTTTCGCGTTCGGAAAAAATTATGATAATGGCGGTTTCTAGAAATTTTAACCACAACATAAAAAACAAAACATGAAAAAGTTTTTAGAGATCTTTAAACAAAGCCTGACCGCCTTTGCTTTGGTAATGACCGCTATCACCGGAATTCAAACAAAGGTTGAGGCCCAGGCAGATGATAAAACTATCCTTGGTGCAGGAAGTTCATTCATCAATCCACTGTATTCTAAAATTTTTGCAGATTATAATCAGAAAACAGGTATTCAGGTAAACTATCAAAGTATTGGATCAGGAGGAGGCATTTTACAACTGACCAATAAAACGATTGACTTTGGCGCATCAGATGGACCGTTGAATGATGAGCAGAGTACAAAAATAGGAGTACCTGTTCTGCATATTCCACAGGCTTCGGGTGCAGTCGTAATTACATACAATCTTCCTGGAAATAATAATCTTATTAGCCTTACACCCGATATCATAGCTGATATTTTTCTCGGAAACATTAAAATCTGGAACGATCCAAGAATTATTGCAATAAATAAAGGTGTTGATATACCAGCTTTCCCAATCCTGGTAGCGCACCGTTCTGATGGCAGCGGGACTACTAATATCTTTACAAATTATCTGTCTAAAGTAAGTTCTGATTGGAAAACCAAAGTAGGAAGCGGGGGGGCAGTTAACTGGCCTGCTGGTTTGGGTGGAAAAGGAAGTGAAGGCGTTTCCGGTCTTGTAAAACAAACACCGGGCGCTATAGGATATGTTGAGCTTATTTACGCATTGCAGAATAAGCTTGACTATGCTAAAATCAAAAACAAAAAAGGAAATTTTATCATACCTTCCATTGCTTCTGTGACTGCGGCGGGAAATGTAAAACTGCCTGATGATTCAAAAATCTTTATTACAGATACGGATGCACCGGACGGATATCCGATCAGTGGTTTTACATGGGCGTTGATTTACAAGGAACAGAATTATAATGGCCGCTCTCAGGACCGTGCAACCAAACTCATGAAATTAATGTGGTGGAATATTCATGAGGGACAACAATTTGCTGAACCTCTAAACTATTCACCTCTTTCTAAGGAAGCATTGAAAGTAGCAGAGAAAATATTGAAATCTGCCACTTACAATGGGAAGCCGATTTTATAAAATTGTCAATTGTCAATTGTTAATTGTTAATGATATTAGTTAGCATTAACAATTAACAATTTTGCAATTAACAATTGAGTAGAGTATGGACGAAATAAAGAGAATCAGCAAAAGGAAGAATTCTAACGGCCAGATAAGGGCTGAATCGCTTTTTAAACGATCACTTGTTATCATCGGTGCAGCCATGGTCATACTGGTCCTTGGCATTCTTCTCACACTTATAATTGAGTCGGTCCCGTCTATCAGATCCCTGGGTTTAAAATATTTGTGGGGAACGACCTGGGATCCTGTTAATAATATTTACGGTGCTGCACCTTTTTTGCTGGGTACCGTACTTACCTCTTTTCTGGCTTTGATCATTTCAATTCCATTTTCATTTGCTATTGCCGTTTACCTTGGAGAATACAATCCTAAAGGATGGCTTTCAAATTTTTTAAAAAACACCGTAGAACTTATTGCAGCTGTTCCTTCCGTAATTTATGGATTCTGGGGATTGCTGGTTCTTGTTCCACTGGTTCGTTCATTAGAAATGAAATTGGGTATTTTGCCTTATGGGATTGGCATTTTTACAGCTTCCCTGATTCTCGCCGTCATGATCATTCCATATGCAGCATCTCTTGGTCGGGAAATGATTCGACTGGTTCCTTCGCCTTTAAAGGAGGCGGCTTATTCTTTGGGTGCAACAAGATATGAAGTACTTACTAATGTAATACTGCCATATACTAAATCCGGATTATTTGCAGGCATTTTACTTTCACTAGGCAGGGCACTTGGAGAAACCATGGCAGTTACCATGGTAATTGGAAATACCAGTCTAATCCCTACCAGTATTTTTGCCCCCGGGAATACGATGGCCAGTGTCATTGCCAATGAATTTACCGAAGCAGATCATGCGGTATATTTATCTGCCCTGATTGAATTGGGTCTTGTTTTATTTCTTGTGACCGTTGTAATCAATATGATCGGGAAACGCATTATTAAAAGGTTTACAAACGAATAAAATATGGATGTAAACGTAAAATTCCGGATGGGAAAAAGTAAAGCGATGCAGGTACTGATCGTTTTCCTGGCATTCCTGATTACAATTCCATTAATATTTATCATCATTTATATTTTCAGGGAGGGTATAACAAAAATTAATTGGACATTTCTGACAAAAATTCCTAAACCCGTTGGCGAATCGGGCGGCGGAATTGTCAATGCCCTGATCGGATCCATATTGATAGTAGTCACTGCTGCCGTGATGGCGATTCCCCTCGGCATCATGTGTGGCATTTATTTAAGTGAAAATAGTACAAGCCGGCTTTCTTACTGGAGCCGCTTATCAGTAGACGTTTTACAGGGTGTTCCTTCCATAGTAACTGGGATCGTGGTTTATTTCTGGGTTGTAAAACCTATCGGCACTTTTTCTGCTTTTTCAGGAAGTATAGCTCTTGCCATTATGATGTTACCCATCCTGATACGTTCAACGGAAGAAACACTGAAACTGATTCCGTTTTCCTTAAAAGAAGCCGGACTTGCACTTGGTCTCCCGTATCATAAAGTAATACTGAGGGTGATTGTTCCCTGCGGAATCAGTGGAATACTTTCCGGCGTCATGTTATCCATCGCGCGTATTGCCGGAGAAACAGCACCTCTGTTATTTACGGCATTTGGGAATCCATTTCTTAGTACTAACCTGGGCAAGCCGATGCAAAGTTTGCCTTTAATGATTTTCAATTATGCCACCAGTCCTTATGATGACTGGCATGATATGGCCTGGGGCGCCGCACTGATTTTATTATTTACGGTATTGTTATTAAATATTATTACAAAGCTGACAACAAAACGATGGAACGTACAATTATAAAAAGCCGGAAGTTCAATGCTTACTTCGGAACCAACCATGTGGTGAAGAATGTTAACATTGATATTCCAAAAAACAATATCGTCGCAGTAATGGGCCCCTCAGGTTGCGGAAAAACGACATATCTGCGTTGTATCAATCGCATGCATGAACTGATTCAGGGTGCAACGAGCAATGGAGAAATGATTCTGAACAATGAGAATGTCTATGAAATGCATCCCATATTCGTTCGCCTGAAAATCGGGATGGTATTTCAAAGACCAAATCCTTTTCCCAATCTCAGTATATACGACAATGTAATTGCCGGCTATAAGCTAAATGGCATGAAGCTTCCCAAAGCTGAAAGAGATCAGAAAGTGGAGGATTCGCTTTCCAAAGCAGCGCTTTGGAATGAAGTAAAGGATTCATTGTATAAAAAAGGAACTTTTCTTTCCGGAGGGCAGCAACAGAGGTTATGTATTGCACGTGCAATTGCCATGGAACCAGAGGTATTGTTACTGGATGAACCTACATCGGCACTGGATCCTATATCAACTTCCAGTATTGAAGAACTACTTCATGAACTGAAAAAAAATTTCACGCTTGTTATCGTAACGCATAATATGCAGCAGGCCGCAAGGGTGAGTGATAAAACAGCTTTTTTTTATTTGGGAGAACTGGTGGAATATGACGATACAAAACTCATGTTTACCAATCCGCAGGATAAAAGAACTCAGAATTATATAACCGGAAGATTTAGTTAGGTCTACCTTTAATCAAGATATTTATATGTCACAGTTAGAAATAGAACTTAAGGAGTTAAAAAAAGAAATAATCAATATGTGGAGCCTGGTGCATTCGCAATTGGTTAAATCAAATATTGCGATGGTAAATTTCGATAAAAACCTGGCACGCGAAGTTGTTTCAAGGGAAAAAAGAGTAAACGGTTCAGAATTAAAAATTGACCGTGATTGTGAAAACATATTTGCGCTTCTTACCCCGGTGGCGGTAGATCTCCGGTTTGTATTGGCAGTACTGAAAATCAATTCCAATCTGGAACGTATCGGAGATATTGCGGAAGGTGTTGCAAAATATATCCTGAGCGCCGATAAGCCATTCAACCCGGAACTTTTAAAAATGACAGAGACCATAGCAATGTATGATGAAGCTATCAATATGCTTGAGGATACACTTACCGCATTTGAAAATGAAGATACCAGTCTGGCAAGAAGTGTATTCCAGAAAGACGAATTTCTGGACAGAATAAACATAGAATCAACCACCACGACGGTCAAATATCTGGAGAAATTTCCGCAGGACTGCTATCAGTCTTTGATTAATTTATCTATCATAAGAAGACTGGAAAGAGTGGGTGACCAGTCAAAAAATATTGCTGAAGAAACCATTTTTTATGTTGAAGCCAAAGTGCTGAAGCATAAACAGGATGAATAACCGTAAACACTGTCTTTCTCCCAGAGCCATTCTCAGTAATGGCTTTTTTTGTGCACGTATTTTATTACAGAATATTTAATAACCATTTACTTTTGTACAGAAAGTTGCGGATCGTTCACTTTTAAAAAAATGATCATGACAAAAAATTCCACTCAGGCGATTTTAGGATTGACCTTTTTTCTATTTTATTCTCTTACAGCGAAAGCTCAGTGGGACCTGGGTCTGCAGGGAGGAATAAGTATTCCAAATCTTTCTGCAGGAGGTTCAGATAATAATCCGCTTAACACAGGGTACAGCTCCAGACTGGGCCCTGAATTTGCGATTTTTGGAGAATATCATGTAAACAGTCTTTTTTCGCTTGTTCCTAAAATTGAATATTCAGCGCAGGGAGGAAAGAAGGATGGATTTCAGGCCATGCCCACGCCGACGGAGCTTGCTCAATATTTCGAACAACAAGGAATGCCTGTACCAACCTATCTGTATGCAAATTTCAATAGTGAGGCAAAACTCGACTATCTGCTGATTCCTATACTCGCTAAATTCGGTTGGTACCTGGACACACAAAAAAAATTCAGGATCACAATTGCTGCGGGACCATATCTCGGATTTCTGTTATCTGCAAAGCAGGTAACGAGTGGCAATAGCTATATTTATTTAGATCCTGCTGCGAAAGATACATTGCCTGTCGGTTCTCAATCCTTTGACCAGACAACGGATATCAAGAATCAGCTGAATACAACAAATTTTGGCGTAGATGGAAGTGTCGGAATAGAATATTTATTTGGAGCAAGTCAGCATGAAAAAATATTTTTTGAAGCAGGCGGAAATTATGGATTCCTCAATATTCAAAAAGGAACTGCCAATGGCAAAAACAATACAGGCGCAGCAACTGTGATGCTTGGATATGCATATAAACTGGGTAAATAAAGAAAAGTAATTAGTTTTTCATCTCTGCATTTTTCGCAAGAGTCTTCGGGTCTTTCAGGAATATCTGTTTGCATTCGTCAGAACAGAAACCATAAACCTTACCGTTATAATGAACCGTGTCCTCTATTCCGGCAGTGAGCGGCATGCCACAGGAAGGATCTTTTTTGTTATTCACCATGTTTGCAGTAAACTTTTTCTGTACTGAATCAGATTTTTTTATTGCTGCAGATGTTGTTTCCGGAATTGGTTTCTGATTACAAGAAATAAAAATTCCGGGTAATACAAAGAAGCCTGATATGATAATGTAAAGATGTATTCTTGAAAGAAAGGAATTCTCAGGCTTCATTCAGATGATAATTGAATTGTAAAATTACTTCTTTAAGTCTAAAGCTTTAAGCCTTGAGCCTTATGCCTTCAGCCTTCTGTGCTGCTTCCCACCCTATCATAGCAGATTTTCGGTCGACGCCCCAGTGATATCCTCCCAGATTTCCTGAGGATGTTATGACCCGATGACAAGGAATAAGGAATGCGACAGGGTTGTTTCCAATGGCTGTCCCGACTGCCCGGGAAGCGTTCACATCGCCGATTTCATTTGCGATGTTTAAATAAGATTTTAAAGAACCCAACGGGATATGAAGAAGCGCATTCCACACTTTGATCTGAAATGGAGTTCCCTTCAGATGCAATTTAATACGGTTCAGATCGGACCAGTCTTCCCGAAATAATTTAAGTGCCTGCTGCTGGTGTAAATCTGTTTTCTGCTCAAGCATAGACGAAGGAAAACGGTTAAATATTTCTGTTTCCGGCGACTTCAGGTGTTCCTGAATAAAAGAGATATGGCAAATTCCTTTATCTGTAGATGCGATCAATATATCTCCAAAAATTGTTTCTGCATGACTATAATTTATATGCAGGTTTTTTCCTCCATGCTGATATTCTCCTGGCGTCATGCCTTCAATCTGGATAAATAAATCATGGAGACGGCTGGTTCCGGATAATCCGGTTTCAAAACTTACTGCGGCCAGCGTATTTTGTTCATGGAGAAGTTGTTTAGCATATTCAATACTGGTGAATTGAAGGAACTTTTTGGGGCTTACTCCTGCCCATTCCTTAAATAGGCGCTGAAAATGAAAAGGACTCAGATAAACCTGCCGTGCTATTTCATCCAGGTCCGGCTGATCCCTGAAATTTTCGCGGATAAATCGTATTGCCTGTTCAATTCGTTGGAAATCTTGCATACCCAAAAGTAAAGGGCATAGAAGGAAGAGACAACCCGGAAATTGCTATTATTTTAGTCTGTTCTGGAAACGATTTTAAAATCCTTTGTTATCCTGGCTGACATATTTCCAGTAGTATCAAAAAGCTGATTAATTCTCTTTTCTTTCATATTTACCTTGAAATTGCAGAGATAGTTGGTTTTATCTTCAAAATAGACGACTTCCATCACGCGGAATTTAACGCGGGAGGTGTCTATCTTGGGCTGATGATTCAGATACAGGTCCATGGCGGATTTCAGGCTTTCCTGAACATCACTGGTACTTATTTTTTTTGCGCAGGAAGAGAAGATTATCCCACATAAAATAGCGGCAAAAACTAACCGGATTAATTTAATCATAATTGCAAAATAAATAAAATTGAAAAAGGGAGATTAGATTTTTGATACTGGTCCGGCATAATATGTTCTTTTAACACATAAGTTAATAGTTTGGAACTTTAGAATTAACCCGGTTAATTATCTACAATTAAAAGTTAAAAAAAAATTAGGTCAGCATTTAAGAAATCCTAAATTTGGTTATAATTTCTCATCGTTAAACCAAAAGACGAATTGCTTATGCCAACTAAATTTAAACTCCTGGCGGGGCTGAACACCGCATTCCTTCTTTTCCTTAGCTTAAGTCTTTTCGCTCAAACATCTATTACCGGCCGTGTTTTAAGTAACACAGACAAGAAACCGGTAGTTGGAGCAACTGTACAGGTAAAGGGAGGCAAGTCAGCCACTTTAACCGGATCGGATGGAACTTTTACGATCAATTCATCACAAAAAGTGAATGCATTGTTAATTACCATCGTAGGTTTTGAGTCGGTAACCGTACCAGTAAACGGAACAAGTGTTGGAGATATTATGCTCTCCATTTCTGCTACATCTTTGAATGATGTAGTCGTTACCGGTTACACTGCTCAAAAGAAAAAGGACATTACGGGCGCAGTTGCCGTAGTGGATATTAAGAACATGAAAGAAGTGCCGGGAACCAGTACGGAGGCCTTGTTGCAAGGTCAGGCTGCCGGTGTAACGGTTATCAATTCCGGTCAACCTGGTGGAGGAAGCAATATCCACATCCGGGGAATTACTTCCATCGGAAATGTTGATCCGCTCGTTATCGTGGATGGTGTGCAGAGCAGCATGCACGACCTGAACATGAGCGATATCGAAAGCATCCAGGTCCTCAAGGATGCCGGAGCTGTAGCAATATATGGTATCCAGGGTTCCAATGGTGTTGTAATCATTACAACTAAAAGAGGGCATGGAAAAGCAACTATTACATATGACGGGTTCTATGGAAGTCAACAGCCATTAGCAAACGGATTTAACCTCTCAGGTAGCCAGACTTATGCTGACGCACTTTGGCTTCAGGCATATAACGCAGGTCAGATACCCGGCAATACCTGGTTTGGACAGGGCGGACCGACCTATGCACCACCTACGCTTCCTGCTTATTTGACGCCACTACCTTACAGTAATGCTACGGGAACACCGAATCCCAATTATGTGGCATTGCAGGATCCTAAAACTTATAATATCCCAAACAACCAGATCACAAAAACAGCTTTAGTTGGAACGGACTGGTTCCATGAAATATTCAAACCGGCACCGTGGACTCAGCACACATTATCTGCCAGCGCAGCCACTGAACGGTCTTCATATTACTTTTCTTTCTCTTATTTAGACCAGCAGGGAACACTAATCGATACTTACAATAAAAGATATAGCTTACGTGCCAACACAGTTTTCAACGTCAAAGACCATGTAAGAATCGGGGAAAATGCATACATTTTCTTTAAAGAAAACCCCTATTTTAACAATCAGAATGAAGGCAATGCTATTTCATTGTCCTATCGCATACCACCACTTATTCCTGTGTATGACGTTGCAGGAAATTATGCAGGTACACACTCATTTACGATCAATAATTCAGGAAATCCGGTTGCTGACCAGCAACGTTCAGCAAATAACCTGGGCAATGATGTTCAGATTACAGGTAATGTTTTCGCCGATGTGGACTTTGCGAAACACTTCGATATCAAAACAAGTTTGGGTGGCACTTACGATAATAATTATTACTATTATTTTGGTTATACACCTTACGAAAATGCGGAAGGTAGCACAGCACAGAATAATTTTACAGAAGGCGCCGCTTATAGCACAGCCCTTGTCTGGACAAATACACTGACCTACAATCAGAACTTTGGTGATCTTTCATTGAAAGCCCTCGTTGGTACTGAATCCAAACAATTTTATGCAAGAGGTATGCAGGGATCCAGCGGAGACTATTTTTCAACGAATCCCGATTATTGGACATTAAGTACAGGGAATCCGGGTATCCAGGCAGTTACAACTGCAACGTACTCAACTGCCGGTATCCTTCCTCAGCAAAGCACTCTGTATTCCCAATTTGGAAGGGTTGATCTCGACTATCAGGATAAGTACCTCCTTAGTGGTACGATTCGACGGGACCAGTCTTCTATTTTCGCTCCTGGTCACCAGACAAGTACTTTCCCTTCAGTATCTGCCGGTTGGAGAATATCTCAGGAAGATTTCCTGAAAAATACGACCTGGTTAAAAGATCTGAAATTAAGAGGCAGCTGGGGTAAATCAGGTAACCTCTCCAATACGCCAACTACAAATGCTTATAATACATCCGGTAGTAATGCATTTAACTCATATTATGATATTAACGGAACATCAACAAGTTCTCAACTGGGATTCTATGCAGCTACTCTTGGAAATCAATTTACAACCTGGGAAGGTGATGTTCTTTCAGATGTAGGCATAGACGCTACAATAAACCATTTTACATTAACTGCCGATTGGTTTAATAAAAAAGTGAACGGCTTGTTATTCAGACCAACTTATGCCGCCACAGCAGGTGGTGCAACTCCACCTTATGTAAACTTTGGAGATATCCAAAGTACAGGTGTTGATTTCTCACTTGGATATCATGACCAGGTTAATAAAGATTTTACTTTTGATCTGACCTTAACAGGTACACACTATGTAAGTAAAGTACTTAGCTTACCTCCCGGACTTGCTTATTATTCTGCTGGTGCTAACGGATCAAGCCGAATTGGGAATTTTACAAGAATGCAACCGGGTCAGGCAGTTGGGGCATTTTTTGGATATAAAGTGATTGGCTATTTTAAAGATGCAGCGGATGTTGCCGCTTCACCTACACAGTCAGGTGCCGCGCCGGGTGCATTTAAGTTTGCTGACATAAATGGAGATAAAACAATTGATGTTAATGACAGGACCTATATTGGCAATCCAAACCCGAAGTTTACTTATGGTTTTAATATTGCCGCTACCTGGAAGGCTCTTGATTTTTCTGCCTTCTTCTACGGATCTTATGGCAACGATGTATTTAACTATGTGAAATACTGGATAGATTTTCCCCAGGTGTTCGAAGGAGCGGTTAGTAAGGATCTGATTACCAACTCTTGGTCACCAACTAACCTGAATCCGAAGTATCCACAGATTACATCTGTAAGCTCATTCAGTAATACAACACAGGTAAATTCATGGTACGTTGAAGACGGGTCTTACCTGAGATTGAAAGCTCTGAACATCGGATATACAGTATCACCGGCAATCCTACATAAAGCGGGGATTGACAGATTAAGGATTTATGTTTCAGGGTCGAATCTGTTTACTATCACTAAGTACACAGGATTGGATCCGGAATTACAGGGTTCTAACCTTAGCGATCAGACCAATATCGGTATTGATTTTGGGAACTACCCTGCTAACCAGAAGACTTATATTGTGGGCGTAAATCTTACTTTTTAAGCAACCAATTTGTTAATTTAGACGAACTATTATTCAAGAGCCTTAAACTTTATAATAAATTTCCGCTATATGAAAAGGATTAAATTAAATAAATTACTAATTCCAGGTGGCCTGGCCCTCATAGCTTTGCTGCTTGCGTGTGGAAAAAACTTCCTCAATAAACCACCACTTGGTGTATTGAGCCCTCAGATCCTTGCTACTCAACAAGGTGTACAAGGAATTTTGATCGGTGCCTATTCAGCCATATCAGGCGAAGGAACATCACAAGGCGGCTCCTGGGGTTCCGCTGCGGATAACTGGACTTACGGAAGTGTATGCGCGGATGATGCTTATAAAGGGTCCACATCATCAGATCAGGGGGATATTGTAAACCTTCAACAATGGGTTGCGGTAACAAATAATCCATATCTCGGACAGAAATGGGCAGCTAATTATGATGGCATTCAGCGAGCCAATGATGTTATCCGGACAATGCGAATAGCTACAGGTATCTCAGCTGCTGATACGGTTGAATTCAAGGCAGAAGCCTTATTTATTCGCGCATTTCTCCATTTCGAATTAAGGAAGGTGTTCTGGTATCCTCCATATGTGGATGAAAATATTACTGTTGGAAACAATAATATCAATGTTCCCAATAACGATGCCGGGGGTTATATAGAAATATGGCCAAAAATTGAAGCAGATTTTACTTATGCCATGGCGAACCTTCCCGCAACCCAGCCAAACAAGGGACAAGCTAATAAATGGGCAGCTCAGGCATTTCTTGCTAAGGTTTATATGTTTGAAGGAAAATTTGCACAGGCTCAGCCGCTCCTGGATGACCTGATTAAAAACGGTGTTACAGCTTCTGGAACAGCATATGCCCTTCAGCCAAACTATGCACAGAATTATAATCCGGCATCCGGTGCCAAGAATAGTTCTGAGTCTGTGTTTGCAGTACAAACATCCGTAAATGATGGATCTGGTCCAGGTGGTGGAAAAGCCTTCGGTGACAACCTGAATTTCCCTTATGGCGGTGGTCCTGGTGCCTGTTGCGGATTTGATAATCCATCTCAGGATGTTGCGGATGCTTATAAGACTGATGCAAATGGACTTCCTCTTCCAATTGCTACTTTCAATCTGGCTCCGCATGTCAGTGATCAGACGCCAGCTGCTTATGTTGGTAACCTGGATCCCCGGATAGATATATCTATGGGAAGAAAAGGAATTCCTTACCTGGATTGGGGTCCGCATCCTGGTGATTCCTGGATTCGCAGCCCAGGTGATGACGGCCATTTTAGCCCTAAAAAAAATGTATATGCAAAAGCTGTTCAGGGAACTTTGTCTGATGCCTCCAGTAACTGGGCGAATGTCGAACTTCCTGCGGTTAATATTAACCTGATACGTTTCTCAGATATTCTATTATGGGATGCAGAATGCGCTGCTGTTGCAGGGGATCTTGTTCTTGCAGAAACCGATGTAAATATAGTTCGATCCAGAGCAGCTAATCCATTGGGTTGGGTTTATTCGAATGGCGCATTTGATGCGAGTTCCTATACTTATAAAGGGGGCACAATTCCTGCAGATCAATATAAAGTAGCACCCTATCCTCCAGGGTATTTTTCTACTCCGATTATTGCTATGAATGCAATTATCATGGAAAGAAGGATTGAACTGGCAGAAGAAGGACACCGCTTCTTTGATCTTCAAAGATGGCAAATTCCTGGTAACCCGATTCTTCCTGCTAACTATATGACCACTACTTTAAATGCTTTTGCTGCGATCGAAGCACCTCTTCATCCGGCCCAGTATCAGGGTGTAACCTTTACTACCGGAAAGAGCGAATATTTTCCTATTCCGCAAGGTCAGATTGATGCTGAAAACTCAGGTGGCAAAATCAATTTAAAACAGATAAAAGGGTATTAATAATTAAAGATTCTTAGAAAAATTTAGTTAAAGAGGTGGGGTTTCAAAACCCTACCTCTTTCTATTAAGGGCAACAAATAACATTTCCCCGCAGTTTCTGCACGCATTTTTTCATACTTTGAATCGGAGAATATTCTCTTATGCGATCGTTCATCAGATTAGTAACAGGGGTTTTTTTACTGATTGGGATTTTTTTAGTTTCTTCCTGTACTCATAAAAAAACATTATTTCAAGAAATATCTTCGGCTAATTCTGGTATCCATTTTAACAACGAGATCATTGAAAACGATTCCATTAACCCCCTGGATCTAACCAATATCTATAACGGTGGAGGCGTGGGTATAGGAGATTTTAACCGGGATGGACTTCCTGATATTTATTTTACAGGTAATACTGTCTCAAATAAATTATACCTCAATAAAGGAAACTTTAAATTTGATGATATTACTTCAGTTGCCGGCGTTAGTGGAGAAGGTAAATGGTGTCGCGGAGTTGCCGTAGTTGATATTAATAATGATGGCTGGCCGGATATTTATGTTTGTGCCACTATCAGGAACAATCCGGAACAACGAAGGAATTTACTTTACATTAATCAGGGCCTGGATAAAAACGGTATCCCCCATTTTAAAGAGATGGCCCGGGAATATGGCCTGGGAGATACACTCTATTCCACCATGGCAGCATTCTTTGACTACGATAACGATGGAGACCTGGATATGTATCTTGTCGTAAATAATATTCCAAAAGGATATAGTCCGAGTACATTTAAGCCTATTGTAACAAATGGTTCTTTTACAAGTACTGGCAGGCTTTATCGAAATGACTGGAATGATTCATTGAAACATCCAGTATTTACAGATGTTTCAAAACAGGCAGGGATTGCTACAGAAGGATTTGGTCATGATGTTACTATTGCTGATATAAATAAAGATGGCTGGAAGGATATTTATGTAAGCAACGATTTTGTCGGCGATGATATACTTTACATTAATAATCACGATGGTACATTCACAGATAAAGTCCAATCATATTTCAAACACACATCTGCAAACGGTATGGGTCAGGATATTGAAGACATTAATAATGATGGTCTGGCAGATGTTGTAGAGCTGGACATGGATCCGCCGGATAATTATCGCAAAAAACTATTCCAGGGCCCAAATAACTACAGATCGTACCAGAATACTGATTACTTTGGTTATCAGTACCAATATGCCCGTAATAGTTTACAGCTCAACCAGGGATCCCGTATAAACGCAAATGATTCTATCGGGGATCCTATATTTAGTGAGATAGGTTATTACAGCGGTATCGAAGCTACTGACTGGAGCTGGACCCCTCTGGTAGCTGATTTTGATAATGATGGTTACAGGGATATTATCGTTACAAACGGATACCCTAAGGACGTAAATGACCATGATTTTATCAATTTCAGAACCCAGGCTACTAACCTCGCATCCAAGAAAATGATGTTGAGTCAAATTCCGCAGATTAAAATTCACAGCTTCGCATTTCGAAATAACAGCGACCTGACTTTTACTAATGTTTCGGATGAATGGGGAATGATGGCCCCCTCTTTTTCTAACGGTGCCGCTTATGCGGATCTTGATAACGACGGTGACCTGGATCTTATCGTAAATAATATTGATGATGAAGCACATGTGTACCGGAACATGTCAAGGGAAAGAGATCCGGACAATCATCATTTCCTCCAAATTAAATTTACAGGAGACAGTCTGAATAAAAACGGGTTGGGCGCCTGGGCAGAATTGCATTATGATAAGGGCAAACAGCAGATATATGAAAACACACCATACCGTGGTTATCTCTCAACTATTCAGGATATCGCCCATTTTGGTCTTGGAAAAATCTCAGTCGTGGATTCAGTAATGATCAAATGGCCAAATGGTAAAATGCAATTATTACGTGATGTGAAAGCAAATCAGGTATTGCAGGTGAATATTAAAAATGCAGGACTGGATTACTCATTTGAAACAGAAAGACTGGCTGCTAATTCGCTGTTTAAAGACATTACTGATTCAGTTGGAATCCATTTCCAACAGCAGGAGCGGGATTATATTGACTTCAATATCCAGAAATTACTGCCTCATAAATTTTCTGAATATGGTCCTTCCATCGCTGTCGGAGATATAGATGGAAACGGACTGGATGATATGGTGATGGGTGGGTCTGCATTTCACAGTGCTGAATTGTTTTTACAACAACCTGGTGGAAGTTTCATACAAAAAACTCTTTTGCCTGAAGGAGTTAGCAAAAATAAATTAGCTGATGACCTGCAGGTATTATTATTCGATGCGGATGGAGACGGCGATCTTGATCTTTATATTGCAGCAGGGGGCTATGAAAACGAACATAATGATCCGGCTTACCAGGATCAATTGTATATCAATGATGGCAAAGGAAATTTTAAATTGGACTCTTCAGCGCTGCCAAAGAATTTCACGAGTAAATTTTGTGTACGCGCTGCGGATTTTAATCACGATGGTAAATTGGATTTGTTTATTTCAGGTCGCGTGGATCCAGGAAATTATCCAAAGCCAGTGTCCAGTTTTATTTACAGAAATGATTCCAAAGACGGCCGGATTAAATTTACAGATGTGACAACATCCGTCGCCAAAGATTTAGTCAATATTGGAATGGTCTGCGACGCTGTTTGGACTGACTTTGACAACGACGGATGGCCGGACCTTGTCCTGGCGGGCGAATGGATGCCTGTCACTTTTCTAAGGAATGATCACGGTATTTTTAAGAATACTACTGCTAACACAGGAATCAGCAAACAAATTGGGTGGTGGAACAGTATTGCTGCAGGCGATTTTGATAATGACGGCAGGATGGATTATGTAGTAGGGAACCTTGGGCGAAACTCCTTTTACCGTGCCAGTGATGAATATCCCGTTCGGGTATATGCGAAGGACTTTGATAAGAACGGCATTTTCGATATGATCCCTTCCTTGTATCTGCCCGATGTGAATGGTCAAATGAAAGAATTTCCGGCGCAGGGACGCGATGATCTGCTCAAACAGATCAATGCTATGAGAAAGAAATTTCCAACTTATAAATCATATGCATTAGCGGAAATGAATCAGGTGCTTACTGAAGAAGAACGAAAAGATGCGTTAATTCTTTCAGCCAATAATTTGCAGACATGCCTTTTTCATAACGAAGGGAATGGGAAATTCACTGTTATACCTTTACCGGCTCAGGCGCAGTTTTCTGTAATCAATGGTATGGTTGCAGAAGATTTTGATGGAGACGGGAACCTCGATCTGGTAATGAATTCAAATGATTATGGTACGGAGCCAAACGTAGGTCGTTATGACGCATTAAATGGGCTTTATCTTAGGGGTGATGGCAAGGGAAATTTCACGCCATGGCCCATTTTGCAAAGCGGCATATTCATTCCGGGAAATGGTAAAGCGCTGGTAAAATTACAAAGTGCGAGTGGTAAATGTTTGCTTGCTGCCGGCCAAAATAGAGGGCCACTCAAGATTTTTGAACTGAAAAAAGATACAAAGACCATTCGATTGGAGCCGTCTGATGTCAGCGCCATAATAAAATTTAAGAATGGAAATACACGAAAACAGGAGATCTATTATGGGTCGTCTTTTCTATCCGAATCAGGCAGGTTTTTAAACCTGGATAAAAATGTTATCGGAGTTGAAATAACAGATAAGAGTGGAAATACCCGCAAAATGCAAATTCAGTAAGAGTTTTTATTTAATTGAATAATTATATTAATTTCAGCCAACCCAAACAATCAAATTTTTCGTACTAATCATGGTACTATTAAATTGATAAATTAATATTTGGGTTGAAAGTTTTATCTAACAATACTGTCTCTACTGCATTTCTATCATTAATATTCTTTTCCATAGGTTGTAATAATTATCACAGGAACAATACGCATCCTGAAATAACTGATGATAATATCCGGAAAGGTGAAAAATTAGCCGCAATTTATTGTCAGGGTTGTCATAATCTGCCCGATCCATCTACGCTTGACTCAAAACATTGGGAAAAGGATGTATTACCATATATGGGTCCCCGCCTGGGTATATTTACTCACGGTTTTGAAGTATATCCTTCCAGCAGATATGATAAGAATTTGAATAAGGATTTTTACCCTTCGAAGCCATTACTCAGTTCTGCAGAATGGCAATATCTGATGGATTATTTTATTGCTACATCACCTGATTCATTACCTGGACAACAACGCAAAGTGACTATTCAATCCGGATTATCTCTTTTCAAGCCCCTGATGCCAGGTTTCAAATATGACCAGCCTGCAACATGCCTGATACAGGTAGATACGAGCAATAATAAACATTCAATTTTACTTGGAGATGCATCCAGAAAAAAACTTTTTCGGTTTAATTCCAGTTTGGATTTGGAAGATTCTGTTTTGATGAACGGACCAATCGTTGGTCTTGATTTTAGTCATGACTCAATCATCGCATGTGATATTGGTGTTCTCAACCCCAATAATGGAAAATTTGGAAAGGGTTTGGTGATTCATGATGGATGGAATCAAAAAATGAAAGTTGATTCTGTACCATTATTTGATTCGCTTGCAAGGCCCGTTCAGCTGACTGCTGCTGACCTGAATAAGGATGGACTTACTGATTACCTGGTTTGTGAATTCGGTCATCTTTCAGGGTCGCTTTCCTGGTTAGAAAATATGGGCAACGGTAAATTCCAGCATCATGTTATACGAACGGTTCCCGGAGCGATCAAAGCCTATATTCAGGATTATAATCACGATGGACTACCCGATTTATGGGTGTTATTCGCTCAGGGAGATGAAGGGATATTCTTGTTTACAAATCTGGGCCATGGAAAATTCAGCGAACAGAAAGTACTCAGATTTCCACCTATTTATGGATCGTCTTATTTTGAACTCGACGATTTTAATCACGACGGTTACCCCGATATTCTTTATACCTGCGGAGATAACGCAGACTATTCACAGGTCTTAAAACCTTACCATGGCGTTTATATATTTTTGAATGATGGCCAAAATCATTTTACACAAAAATATTTTTTCCCAATAAATGGTTGTTATAAAGCAATCGCACGTGATTTTGATGGGGATGGTGATCTGGATATTGCCGCAATTTCATTTTTTGCAGATTATGCACGTCAGCCGGAAGAAGGATTTGTTTATCTTGAAAATAAAGGCAACTTCGAATTTCAGCCCTTTAGTTTATCGGAAGGGAAATCAGGCAGATGGCTCACTATGGACGCTGCAGATCTTGATGGAGATGGAAAAATTGATATTGTTCTGGGTAATTTTTCTATCGGGCCAAGCTTTATTAAATCGGCGACTAATTGGAAACTGGGTCCACCCTTTCTATTCTTAAAAAATATGGGGAAGTAATTTCTGCATTTCGCTTGTGGTTAAGTGTTATAATTCAACTAATCAGGGCAAGTTTCAAATTAATTTACAGAACCCACGAAATTCAAGCCGTTTTGTAAAGAATATTTGCAATATTTCATGCACTCAAATCATTATTGGAATCCTCATAACCCGATAATTTTCATCATGTAAGTAAATGTTTCATTCAGGAGCTTGGTTTATCCGTTTGATTTAAAAAAACAAAGCTTCAGCAGGGCTTAATCCGACAATAATTTTAAGCTTTCTCTGTTATTGCTATATCAGATTGCTAAGTAAAAACCATTAGAGAGTATACTTAGCAATTTTTTTATCCGGACCCTGTTAAAACAAAGCTTCATTTACAGATGGCATTCCCATTTCGGGAAACTAACGTTCATTACTAAAACCTAACGAGCTATCGTTTAGATTTTTACAAAATGGTATGCCGGTTGTAACACTGAAGCTGGAATTAAAATCCCAATAGCCTATATCCAGAATGGATGGGCGTTGTAAAACCAATCTAGGCCCGGATACCGATGAAAAACCTGTACACTGCGGTTTTGTGCATATTGCTCATATTGTCGGCACTTACGCAGAGCCACGCCAATAATCTACCCCCGATTACGGGGAATACCATCGGTAGTGATCAGACTATTTGTAATAATACCACTCCTGCTCCACTTACAGGATCTGCTCCAGGTGGTGGTGTTGGTGTTTATACATTTCAATGGCAGGTCAGTTCAACTTCTGCGATCGCCGGGTTTGCAAATATTGTGGGAGGAACAGCCCAGGGATATGCACCAGGTGTTCTAATAGCAAACCGCTGGTACAGAAGAATAGTCACTTCAGGAGTTTTTCTGGACACGACATCTGCCGTAACAATCACCGTTACACCGGTCATTACTGCCGGATCCAATACCATTGCTGCTGTTCAAACCATTTGTTTTAATACTGCTCCGGCAGCACTTAATGGCAGTACGCCAACCGGTGGTAATGGTACCTATGCATATCAATGGCAATCTTCTCCCGACAATATAACATGGACACCCATAGTAGGAGCTAACAGTATCGGCTATGCGCCAGGAGTATTAACCGCGAATACATGGTTTAACAGAATTGTGACTTCAGGAGGTTGTACCAGTACAAGCGCATCCATAAAAATTACTGTCACACCTTTAATAACTAATGATGTTATTTCTGCCAACCAATCCATTTGTAATGGTCAGGCACCTTTAGGACTTACAGGAACCAATCCGGGCGGCGGTTCAGGAGCATATACGTATCAATGGTTAAGCAGTATCACATCTGCAATCAGTGGTTTTGCAAATGCAAGTGGTGTTTCAACAGGTGCAAATTATGCGCCTCCGGCTCTCACTCAAACAACATGGTATCGCAGAATGGTTACTTCAGGCGGATGTGTGGATACGGCTACAGCAATAGCAATTACTGTTGTGAATTCACCACCAGGCAATCCGGCTGTTTTCGGAAATAATGTTTGGAACGCCTATGCTTATTCTGATAATACATTTACTACTTATGCAGGATACTATACAGAACCTTCGCTATCGTTTATTTCGACGGGTCAGTATACTACAAACCAAAGTCCTTCATCCGCACCGAGCTATCAGGGTTGTCTTGTACAACCCACTTTTTTTTCAGTAAGTTTTAAAAGAACCAATTTCACTCCTGCGAATTATCAATTGGATCTTACTGGCGTGGACGATAACTTAACGCTTTTCGTTAATGGTGTGCAAGTGTATACACATGGATGTTGTATTAACCCACCTGCAACTATAAATAACGTCTGGACTGGATACCTGGGCACAACGGATCAGGTGGAAATCAGATGGTCACAGAATGCGGGACCTTCCATTGCAGGAATGAATTTTACACCTGTTACACCCGCTCCTCTTAATCCGGGAGCCATTGCCGGAAGTCAGTCGGTATGTTTCGGTCAAATGCCTGCGAATGGATTTACTAATGTAACTACTCCGACCAGCGGATGTAGTATAATTAATGGGTATCAATGGCAAAGTTCGATCGACAGTGTCACCTGGACAAATATCCCAGGCGCTACTGCTCTGATATATACTGTTGGTACTGCTTTAACACAGACAACCTGGTATCGCCGGGGTACAACAGATGCATGTAATAATTTTGCAGCTACCATTCCTGTTAAGGTGACGGTAAATGTAATACCTCCCGGAAATCCATATGTTTTCGGTAATAATGTCTGGAATGTATATGGTTATTCAGACAATGCATTTACAACCTATGCAGGTTATTATACAGAGCCTTCACTTTCTTTTATTTCCACTTCTCGGTATACTACTAATCAAAGTCCTTCATCAGCTTCAGGTTACCAGGGATGTTTGATTCCTCCAACGAATTTTTCTGCGAGCATGAAGCGTACAAATTTTATACCGGCAATCTATCAAATAGATCTTACCGGTGTCGACGATAATGTGTGGCTGTATATAAATGGCGTTCAAGTTTATAATAAAGGATGTTGTACAAATCCGCCAACAGTTGTAAGTAATATCTGGACCGGACCTTTGGGTGCAGCAGATCAGGTTGAAATCAGATGGTCACAGAACGCCGGACCTTCGATAGTGGGTATGAATTTTACTCCGGTAACACCTTCACCGCTGCTTCCTTCAACGATTACACCCAGCCAGACTATTTGCGCGGGTAACATACCACCAACTCCATTGACTCAATCTGCGCCTGCAACAGGAGGTTGTACATTGAACGGATATCAATGGGAATACTCTACAGATAACGGAACAACGTGGATACCGATTTCAGGAGCAACCGCAATCAATTATACTATTACGAATAGTATTTATGTTCAAACCCTTTATCACCAGATTACAAATGACGTTTGTGGAAATTCCGCAACTTCTGTTCCGGATACTATTTACATGAATAACACCGCGCCTGGAAACCCCAGTGTGTTTGGAAATAATGTGTGGAATGTATATTGCTATCAGGATGTAAATTATTCAATATATGCAGGGTATTACACTGAACCGTTACTGACTTTCAATACGGCGAACCGATATCCAACAACTTCACCTCCTTCCGCAGCTTCGGGGTATCAGGGATGCCAACTGATAAATACTTATTATTCCACGAGTATGAAACGTACCGGATTTACTGCCGGCACTTATCAGATCGATGTGACAGCAGATGATGATTTTACTTCTGTATACATAAACGGGGTGCTGGTTTCGAGTCTGCAGTTTCCAACAGTCCAAAACAATATTTGGACAGGTAACCTGGGTCCAACTGATCAGATCGAAGTCAGATGGAGGAATAACGCAGGACCGGGACAGACTGCATTGCGGTTTACACTGGTCACTCCGGCTCCTTTAAACGCGGGAACTATTGCAGCTAATAACCCTAATTTATGTCCCGGAGATCTTCCTGTTGTGAACAATACTGCAGCAGCCTCCGGTGGTTGTTTCCCAACCTATTCCTGGCAGTCATCAACAGATGGGGGAACCACATGGAACGTGATCAGCGGAGCGACCGGTCTCACATATACTGCATCAATTGCCCCATCAGGAAATATACAATATGAAAGAGTGGCAACCGATGCTTGTGGTAATACAGCGACGACAGCCCCTGTAAGTTTCATACAAGGCGGAGGTGCGGTAGGCAATCCTGCAGTATTTGGTAACGGCGTTTGGAATGCTTATGCGTATGATGCCAATGGGGCAGCTTTCTCTTCTGCATTATACCTTGGATATTATGTTGAGCCTTTGCTTTCTTTTAGTTCTGCGAATCGCTGGAATACAAATACGGGTGCCCCTTCAGATGCATCCGGATACCAGGGATGTCAGGTGGATCATGATAATCACTGGGTAAGTTATCGGCAAACAAATTTTACACCGGGAACTTACCAGATAGATATTCCAAATCACGATGATGATGTATATCTCTATATAAATGGGGTGCTTGTTTTTTCACAAGCGGGTTGTTGTACAGCGAATACAAATGTATGGACCGGCACTCTCGGTGCAGCTGATCAGATTGAATTTCGATGGAGACAATTCTTTGGTGCTTCAATCGGAGCATTGAATTTTACTTTGGTTGCACCCGCTGTAACGATCACACCGGGATCAGTTGGAACAAATCAATCCATTTGTTATAATTCAACACCGGCAGCATTTACAAGTATAACCGCAGCTACGAGCACCTGCTTCGTTTCTTACCAATGGCAATCTTCTCCCGATAATACAACCTGGACAAATATTGTTGGAGCTACCTCTTCTACATATTCAGTAGGAGCGCCACTAACTGCCACTACTTATTACAGAAGAATAGCTTCCGATGCATGTAGCAATACGGCATTTTCAAATACGATTACAATTACTGTATATACCAATTCTCTGACTGCGGGAACCATTGCAGCAAATCAAACGATTTGTAGTGGAACTATACCTGCTGCATTGACCAGTACAGGATTACCTGTGGGAGGAGATGGAAATTTTATTTATCAGTGGCAATCTTCACCAGATAATATAGTATGGACCAGCATTGCAGGAGCAACTGCTATAGGATATGCTCCTGGAGCATTAGCTGCTACAACTTATTACAGAAGAAATGTCAGCGCCTGCGCAGGATCATTAACAGCCAGTTCAGCGGCGGTTGTGATTACTGTAAACCAGCCTCCCGTTATAACTGTACAACCCGCTAACGGTTCATCCTGCGCTGGAGGCAATGTTACATTTTCTGTCACTTCAACAGGGACTTTGCTCACGTATCAATGGCAGGTAAATACCGGAAGTGGTTGGAATAACGTCAGCAATGGAGCACAATATAGCGGCGCGACTACAACTACTCTATCGATAAATCCTGTTACTGGAGGTTTTAATGGTAACCAATACCGTGTGATTATAAGTGGTACCTGTGCTCCTTCAGTTACTTCCAATGCAGTTACTCTTACATTGGGTGTAAATCCAACCATCAGTAGTCAGCCGGCTAATCAAACTGTATGTGTCGGATCGAATGCTAGTTTCTCTGTTACTGCTTCTGGTTCAGGACTTACGTATCAATGGCAGCAAAAAATTGGTGCAGGAGCATTCACGAATCTCGTGGATGGCGGTATTTACAGTGGAAGTCTTACGAATAATTTAGTATTAACCGGGGTCACTGCAGTAATGAGTGGATATACTTACAGATGTATTGTCACTTCAACCTGCGGCGGAAATGTTACAAGCGCTGTAGCCACACTTACCGTTGTTGCTGCATTCACTAATACAATAGCTGCGAATCAAACTATTTGTACGGGAACTCTTCCAGCACAGCTTACAGGTACAGGAGGGGGAACAACTTATTTATGGCAAAGCAGTACCGTTTCCGGCGTTGCCGGATTTGTAAATGCAAGTGGTGTTAATAATGGAGTCAATTATACTCCGACTCCAGGAAATACTTCTACCTGGTATCAGCGAATTGAAAGCAATGCAGGATGCAGCAATACAAGTAATGTTGTGAGTATAACAGTCAACCCAACAGCGATTGCTATTTCTGCGCAGCCAGCCAATCAGCTTACATGTGCGGGTGGTACGGTGAGCTACAATGTTACTGCATCGGGTCCGGGCATCCTCAGTTATCAATGGTATGAAAAAGTTGGAGCTGGTGCGTTCCTTCCAACAACTGATGGTGGAATATACAGTGGCAGCACTACAAGTACACTTACTCTGACAGGAGTAGCTGCTGGTATGAATGGGAATACCTATGAAGTAAAAGTTTTTGCATCCGGATGTACTGCCAGTTCACTCACATCAGGAACGGCCACATTAACTACAAATAATAATCCGGTCATAACCGTAAATAATCCAGCTACCGCAACTGTATGTTCCGGTAATAATCTGAATTTAAGTATAACAGCAACAGGCATCGGTCTTTCTTATCAATGGCAGCAAAATAGCGGCGCTGGCTGGAATAATTTATCCAATAATGCAACATTTGGAAATGTAAATGGTAATCAATTAACGATTACAGGTGCAACTACTGGTTTAAATGGAACTCAGTACCAATGTATAGTCACAGGAACCTGTTCACCTTCAGTTACAAGTGCTACAACTACATTATCGGTTTATGGTCCTATAGCGAATAATTCAATCAGCAGTAGTCAGACTCTTTGTGCGGGGACTCCTTTACCATTTACGGGCAGCACTCCAACCGGAGGAAGTGGTACTTACACTTACCAGTGGCAACAGAATCCAGGAACCGGATATGTGAATACCCCAGGCGCCACATCTATAAATTATACACCCGGTGTTATTTCACAAAACACTTCATTCCAGAGAATAGTTTCGGACGGAGTTTGCGGCAATAGTACCAGTATTCCAATTACAATTACAATCAACCCTGTTACAAACACAGGAGACCCATCCAATACTACTGTATGTGCAGGAACCAACGCAACTTTTACTGTTGTTGCAACGGGAACCAATCTAACATATCAATGGCAGGTGAATCCCGGATCAGGAACTTTTAGTAATGTGACGAATGGAGCACAATATACAGGAGTAAAAACGGCTACTCTCACTGTAATTGCACCACCTTATGGATTCAATGGGTACCAATTCAGGTGTCTCGTAAGTGGTAATTGCAGCCCTCCTACAGTAACATCGAACCCGGCTACTTTAACAGTGAACCAGGTTGCAAGTATTAGTATCCAACCTTCAAATGTAAGTTCATGTCAGGGAAGTACAGTTTCGTTTTCTGTAACCGCCAGCGGAACTGGCCTGACATATCAATGGTATGAAAAAGTTGGAGCTGGCGCTTTTCTCCCAACTACTGATGGCGGAATATACAGTGGATCTCTCACTTCTACATTAACACTAACCGGAATTTCAACTTCAATGAATAACAACCAGTATATGGTTGTTATTGGACAGGCAACCTGTCCTGTTAATTCTGCAATTGCATCATTGACAGTAAACAGCCAGCCAACACTAATAGTTACAAATCCGGCACCTGTGTGTGCGCCATCAACAGTAGATATTACAGCGGCTTCCGTAACGGCCGGAAGTAATCTTGCGGGAGGCACTTTGAGTTATTGGCAGGATGCGGCAACTACAGTACCGTTAAGTAATCCGAATGCGATATCAACTTCAGGAACGTACTATATCCGGGTCGGAACTTCCCCGGTTTGTTATGCAGTTAGTCCGGTTGTAGTTACGATTAACTCATTACCCACAGCGACTATTTCATATAATGGTGGTCCCTTTTGTCCGGTTGGAACTGCAGCAGTAACTCAGACAGGCACTTCAGGTGGAACTTATTCAGCGCCTGCCGGTATATCTATAAATGCTGCAACCGGAACAATTAATTTGGCATCGAGTGCCGTTGGTACATACACAATTACTTACAGTTTTACGAATGGCACTTGTGCTAATACTGCAACCACGAGTATTACAATTAATGCGCTGCCATTTGCAACCATAACATATATCAGTTCGCCTTACTGTGCATCGGGCACAGCAAATGTTACTCGGACAGGAACCGCAGGCGGGACATATACCGCACCTGCGGGAGTTGTGATCAATTCAGCAACCGGAGCAATTAATCTTGCAACCAGTACTCCGGGTACATATACCGTCACATATTCTTTCAGTAATGGAGTTTGTAATGGGACCAGGAGTACGTCAATCACGATTACAGCACTTCCGGCAGCAACGATCGCATATGCCGGATCGCCTTATTGTGCAACGGGTACAGCTACTGTAACCCAAACCGGAACTGCAGGAGGAACATACACTGCACCTGCCGGAGTTGTGATCAATGCAGCAACCGGAGATATTAATCTTGCAACAAGTACACCAGGCACATACACCATTACTTACAGTTTCACTGTTGGTGCTTGTAGCAATACTGCAACAACTAGTATAACAATTACTGCTTTACCAACAGCTACGATATCGTATGCTGGCTCACCTTATTGCGCAACCGGTACTGCTTCTGTAACTCAAACAGGAACAGCTGGTGGTACTTATACTGCACCAGCAGGAGTAATTATCAATGCGGTGACTGGTGCAATCAACCTTGCAACCAGCACACTAGGAACTTATACCGTAACATATTCTTTCACGGTAGGTGCATGCAGTAATACAGCTACAACTTCAATTACAATCACTGCGCTACCAACAGCTACGATATCGTATGCTGGCTCACCTTATTGCGCAACTGGTACTGCTACTGTAACACAGACCGGTACCGCGGGTGGAACATATACCGCGCCTGCAGGAGTAGTTATCAATGCTGCAACAGGTGCGATAAATCTTGCTACCAGTACACCTGGTACTTACACTATTACTTATTCATTTACTGCTGGGGCATGTAGTAACACTGCAACTACTTCAATTACGATAACTGCGTTACCAACCGCAACGATCGCATATAGTGGATCTCCATATTGTGCAACCGGAACTGCAACGGTTACTCAGACAGGAATAGCAGGTGGAACTTATACTGCTCCTGCAGGAGTTGTTATTAATTCTGCAACCGGTTCAATTAATCTGGCAACAAGTACTCCAGGTACTTATACAATAACTTATTCATTTACTGCTGGGGCTTGCAGTAATACAGCTACTGCTTCGATCACTATTACAGCTCTTCCGATAGCGACAATTGCATATAGTGGCTCACCATATTGTGCAACCGGAACTGCAACGGTTACTCAAACAGGAACAGCAGGTGGAACATATACCGCGCCTGCAGGAGTAGTTATCAATGCTGCAACTGGCGCAATTAATCTTGTTACGAGCACTCCTGGTACTTACACTATTACTTATTCATTTACTACCGGGGCTTGTAGTAACACTGCAACAACTTCAATTATAATTACGGCACTTCCAACTGCAACGATATCATATGCTGGCTCACCATATTGTGCAACAGGAACAGCAACTGTTACTCAGACCGGCACTGCAGGTGGAAACTACGCTGCACCCGCAGGAGTAGTCATAAATGCTGCAACTGGCGCAATTAATCTTGTTACGAGCATTCCTGGTACTTACACTATTACTTATTCATTTACTACCGGGTCTTGTAGTAACACTGCAACAACTTCAATTACAATTACGGCACTTCCAACTGCAACGATATCATATGCTGGCTCACCATATTGTGCAACAGGAACTGCAACGGTTACACAAACAGGCACTGCAGGAGGTACGTATACTGCGCCGGCGGGAGTAGTTATCAATGCGGCAACCGGAGCAATCAATCTTGCGACAAGTACACCTGGTACGTATACAATAACTTATTCATTCACGGCTGGGGCTTGTAGTAACACAGCAACAACTTCGATAACTATTACTGTTCTTCCGACTGCAACGATCGCTTATTCTGGATCACCATATTGTGCCACTGGAACTGCAACTGTAACGAGGACCGGAACTGCAGGTGGTACTTACACTGCTCCTGCAGGAGTTGTTATCATTGCAGCGACTGGTGCGATTAATCTTGCAACGAGCACACGTGGAACTTATACGATAACTTATTCATTTACTGCCGGTGCATGTAGCAATACTGCAACTACTTCGATTACCATTACAGCACTTCCAACTGCTACGATTTCTTATGCAGGTAGCCCGTATTGTGCAACAGGCACTGCAACTGTAACACAAACAGGAACTGCAGGAGGAACATACACTGCCCCTGCTGGAGTTGTTATCAATGCTGCGACTGGAGCGATTAATCTTGCAACGAGTACTCCTGGAACTTATATAGTAACTTATTCTTTTACCAGTGGCGCATGTAGTAATGCAGCAACTACTTCGATTACCATTACCGCACTTCCGACTGCGACAATATCTTATACAGGTAGTCCTTATTGCGCAACCGGAACTGCAACTGTAACTCAAACCGGAACAGCAGGTGGAACGTATACTGCACCAGCAGGAGTTGTAATCAATGCTGCTACCGGTGGGATTAATCTTGCTACCAGTTCACCGGGTACGTATACAATTACTTATTCATTCACTGCAGGGGCTTGTAGCAATACGGCAACTACTTCGATCACAATAACTGCGTTACCGACAGCTACTATTGCTTATAGTGGCACTCCTTATTGTGCTACAGGAACTGCAACAGTTACTCAAACCGGAACTGCAGGTGGAACTTATACTGCACCCGCAGGAGTTGTCATCAATGCTGCGACAGGTGCAATTAATTTAGCGACAAGCACACCCGGTACGTATACAATAACTTATTCCTTTACTGTTGGGGCATGTAGTAATACGGCAACAACAAGTATAACAATTACTGCTTTACCAACAGCAACGATATCATATGCAGGTAGTCCATATTGCGCAACAGGCACTGCAACTGTAACACAAACAGGAACTGCAGGAGGAACATATACTGCCCCTGCAGGAGTTGTTATTAATTCTGCAACAGGTTCAATTAATCTGGCAACAAGTACTCCCGGCACTTATACTATTACTTATTCATTCACTGTCGGTGCTTGTAGTAATACGGCAACAACTTCCATTACTATCACAGCGCTTCCGACTGCTATGATTGCATACGCCGGAACACCATACTGCGCAACGGGCACTGCTACTGTTACCCAGACCGGAACTGCCGGAGGAACATACTCCGCACCAGCAGGCGTTGTGATCAATGCAGCTACCGGTGCTATCAATCTTGCAACGAGCACACCTGGAACATACACGATTACATACAGCTTCACTGTTGGGGCATGTAACAATACTGCGACAACTTCTATTAGCATAACTGCTCTACCAACTGCAATTATTTCATATACTGGTTCACCTTATTGTGCAACAGGTGTTGCAACAGTTACTCAAACAGGTACAGCCGGAGGAACATATACTGCACCGGCTGGTGTATCCATTACGGCTGCAACTGGAGTAATTAATTTGGCTTCAAGTACTCCTGGAACTTATACAATTACTTATTCTTTCAGTAATGGAACTTGTAGTAACACTGCAACAACTTCGTTAACGATTACTGCACTTCCAACAGCAACCATCTCATATGCTGGTTCGCCATATTGTGCAACAGGCACAGCAACTGTTACTCAGACCGGCACTGCAGGTGGAAACTACACTGCACCTGCAGGAGTAGTCATAAATGCTGCAACTGGCACAATTAATCTTGTTACGAGCACTCCTGGTACTTACACTATTACTTATTCATTTACTGTTGGTGCTTGTAGTAACACAGCGACTACTTCAATTACAATAGCAGCATTGCCAACCGCAACTATTTCATATGCAGGAAGCCCATATTGTGCAACCGGCGCTGCCACTGCAACACAAACGGGAACTGCAGGAGGTACTTATTCTGCTCCCGCAGGAGTAGTGATCAATGCTGCAACGGGAGCTATCAATCTCGCAACGAGTACGCCTGGAACTTATACGATTACTTACAGTTTCACTAGTGGAGCATGTAGTAATACAGCGACAACAAGTATCACAATTACTGCTCTGCCTACTGCTACTATTTCCTATGCTGGATCTCCATACTGCGCAACAGGAATAGCAACTGTTACTCAGACCGGAACTGCAGGAGGAACATATACTGCCCCTGCAGGAGTATCTATAACTGCGGCGACTGGTGCAATTAATCTTGCTACCAGTACACCTGGAACTTATACAATTACTTATTCATTCACTGCAGGGGCTTGTAGCAATACGGCAACTACTTCGATCACAATAACTGCTTTACCGACAGCTACAATTGCTTATAGTGGTACGCCATATTGCGCAACCGGAACTGCAACAGTAACACAGACAGGAACTGCAGGAGGAACGTATACCGCACCTGCGGGAGTAATAATCAATGCAGCAACGGGTGCGATTAATTTGGTGACAAGTACCCCAGGAACTTATACCATTACTTATAGCTTCACCGCCGGTGCTTGTAGCAATACTGCAACAACTTCGATAATTATTACCGCACTTCCAACAGCAACCATCTCATATACTGGTTCGCCGTATTGTGCCACTGGTACTGCTACTGTAACTCAGACCGGAACAGCAGGAGGTACATATTCTGCACCTGCGGGTGTAATTATCAACGCTGCGACAGGAGCAATCAATCTTGATACCAGTACACCTGGTACGTATACAATTACTTATTCATTCACTGCCGGTGCGTGTAATAATACTGCAACAACTAGTACAACAATTACTGCTTTACCAACAGCTACGATATCATATGCAGGTAGTCCATATTGCGCAACCGGAACCGCTACGGTTACTCAGACCGGGACAGCGGGTGGAACGTACTCGGCGCCTGCAGGTGTAATTATCAATGCTGCAACAGGAGCAATAAATCTTGCGACAAGTACTCCTGGTACTTATACGATAACATATTCCTTTACAGCAGGAGCATGCAGTAATACTGCAACTACTTCTATCACAATTACGGCGCTTCCAACTGCAACAATATCATATAGTGGGTCACCATATTGTGCAATAGGCACTGCAACAGTAACCCAGACCGGAACAGCAGGTGGAAACTACACTGCACCTGCAGGAGTAGTCATAAATGCTGCAACGGGTGCTATCAATCTTGCAACCAGTACTCCAGGTACTTATACAATTACATATTCATTCACTGTTGGAGCTTGTAGTAATACAGCGACTACTTCTATTACAATAACTGCGTTACCAACTGCAACGATCGCATATAGTGGATCTCCATACTGCGCAACAGGAACAGCAACTGTTACTCAGACTGGAATAGCAGGAGGAATATATGCTGCGCCTGCAGGAGTTGTTATCAATGCTGCGACAGGGGCAATAAATCTAGCGACAAGTACACCCGGTACGTATTCAATAACTTATTCCTTTACAGCAGGAGCATGCAGTAACACGGCAACTACTTCTATCACAATTACGGCGCTTCCAACTGCAATAATATCATATAGTGGGTCACCATATTGTGCCACCGGTACTGCAACCGTGACCCAGACCGGAACAGCAGGTGGAACATACACTGCACCCGTAGGGGTTATAATCAATGCTGCAACCGGAGCAATCAATCTTGCAACCAGTACGCCAGGTTCTTATACTGTAACATATTCATTCAGTAATGGCACTTGTAGCAACACTACAACCACATCCATCACAATCAATGCCCTTCCCGTTGCAACGATATCATATGCAGGTTCGCCTTATTGTGCAACAGGAACTGCTACAGTTACTCAAACCGGAATAGCAGGTGGTACATATACCGCACCTGCAGGCGTAATAATTAATGCAGTGACAGGTGCAATAAATCTTGCAACGAGCACTCCGGGTACTTACACAATTACATATTCATTTACTTCTGGTTCATGTAGTAATACAGCAACTACTTCGGTTACGATTACTGCCTTACCAACAGCAACGATATCATATGCAGGATCACCTTATTGTGCAACAGGAACTGCAAGTGTAACCCAGACCGGAACTGCAGGTGGAACTTATACAGCTCCCGCTGGAGCAGTAATCAATGCCGCGACTGGAGCAATCAATCTCGCAACCAGTGCACCTGGAACATATACAATAACTTATTCATTCACATCCGGAGCATGCAGTAATACTGCAACAACAAGTATCACGATAACAGCTTTACCTACAGCAACGATTGCCTACTCGGGTTCGCCATATTGTGCGACTGGTACCGCAACTGTAACACAGACAGGAACAGCAGGTGGTACATATACTGCTCCTGCCGGAGTTGTAATCAATGCTGCAACAGGGGCAATAAATCTAGCGACAAGTACACCTGGAACTTATACAATTACTTATTCATTTACTGCTGGTGCTTGTAGTAACACAGCAACAACAAGCATAACAATAACTGCTTTACCAACAGCTGCGATATCATATGCGGGATCACCTTATTGTGCAACCGGCAATGCAATTGTAACCCAGACCGGAACTGCAGGTGGAACATATACAGCGCCTGCTGGTGTTTCCATTACTGCTGCAACAGGTGCAATAAATCTTGCTACCAGCACACCTGGAACTTATACAATAACTTATTCCTTTACAGCAGGAGCATGCAGTAATACTGCAACTACTTCTATCACAATTACTGCGCTTCCAACTGCAACAATATCATATGCTGGTACTCCATATTGCGCTACAGGGACCGCAACTGTAACTCAAACCGGAACAGCAGGCGGAACGTATACAGCACCTGTAGGTATAGTTATCAATGCCGCAACTGGTGCTATTAATTTAGCTACAAGTTCGCCTGGTACTTATACAATTACTTACAGTTTCACTGTCGGTGCTTGTAGCAATATTGCAACAACTTCGATAACTATTACAGCGTTACCAACTGCCACCATCACCTACTCTGGTTCACCTTATTGTGCAACAGGAACTGCAACTGTAACTCAAACTGGTACAGCAGGCGGAACGTATACAGCACCTGTAGGTATAGTTATCAATGCCGCAACCGGAGCAATCAATCTTTCAATAAGTACGCCAGGTACTTATACTGTAACATATTCATTCAGTAATGGCACTTGTAGCAACACTACAACCACATCCATCACAATTACTGCACTTCCGACCGCTACGATTTCTTATGCAGGCAGCCCTTACTGTGCAACAGGCACTGCAACGGTTACTCAGACAGGAACAGCTGGTGGAAGCTATACCGCACCTGCCGGGGTTATCATCAATGCCGCGACTGGCGCAATAAATCTTGCAACAAGCACACCGGGTACTTATACAATTACTTATTCATTTACTGCTGGTGCATGTAGTAACACCGCAACGACCAGTATTACTATAACAGCTTTACCGACGGCAACAATTGCTTTTAGTGGTACACCTTATTGTGCAACGGGAACGGCAGCAGTTACGCAGACCGGAACTGCGGGTGGAACATACACAGCCCCAGCCGGAGTAGTTATTAATGCAGCTACAGGGGATATAAATCTTGCAACAAGCACTCCCGGTACTTATACAATAACTTATTCTTTTACAGCAGGAGCATGCAGTAATACGGTAACGACTTCAATTACGATCACAGCACTTCCAACAGCGACAATATCATATGCAGGATCACCTTATTGTGCAATAGGCACAGCTACAGTTACGCAGACGGGAACAGGAGGCGGTACATATACTGCACCTGCAGGAGTTGTAATTAATGCGGCAACAGGAGCTATCAATCTTGCTACGAGCACTCCCGGTATTTACACTATTACCTACACCTTCACTGTCGGAGCTTGTAGTAATACAGCGACTACATCTATTACTATTACAGCACTTCCAATTGCAACAATTTCTTATGCAGGTAGCCCATATTGTGCAACAGGAACTGCTACTGTTACCCAAACAGGAACAACAGGAGGTACTTATACAGCTCCTGCTGGTGTAATCATTAATGCAGTTACTGGGGATATAAATTTAGCAACGAGCACACCTGGTACATATACGGTCACTTATTCTTTTACAGCAGGAGCTTGTAGTAATACAGCGACAACTTCGATTACAATTACTGCGTTACCAACTGCAACAATATCATATGCTGGTTCACCATATTGTGCAACAGGAACCGCAACAGTAACTCAGACAGGCACAGCTGGCGGAACATATACAGCACCTGCCGGAGTTATCATTAATTTAGCAACTGGTGCCATAAACCTGGCGACAAGTACGCCTGGTACTTATACGATAACATATTCATTCACTGTTGGAGCTTGTAGTAATACAGCGACTACTTCGATTACTATTACAGCGCTTCCAACAGCAACAATAGCTTACGGTGGCTCACCATATTGCGCAACCGGAACCGCAACAGTAACTCAAACAGGAATGGCAGGTGGAACTTATACTGCCCCTGCAGGAGTTGTGATCAACGCAGCGACAGGCGCAATTAATTTGGCGACAAGCGTTCCAGGTACTTATACTATTACTTATTCTTTTACTGCCGGTGCATGTAGTAATACAGCGACAACTTCAATTACAATCACTGCGTTACCAACAGCTACTATTGTTTATAGTGGTACACCATATTGCGCAACCGGAACAGCAACGGTTACGCAGACAGGAACAGCAGGGGGAACATATACAGCCCCTGCGGGTGTTTCCATTACAGCTGCTACTGGAGCTATCAATTTAGCAACGAGTACCCCTGGAACTTATACTATTACTTATAGCTTCACGGTTGGTGCTTGCAGTAATACAGCAACAACTTCAATTACAATCACTGCGCTTCCAACCGCTACGATTTCTTATGCTGGTAGTCCATATTGTGCAACAGGAACTGCGACGGTTACTCAAACGGGCACGGCGGGAGGAGCATACTCTGCCCCAGCGGGAGTTGTTATAAATGCAGCGACCGGTGCAATAAATCTTGCAACGAGCACACCTGGAACTTACACTATTACTTACAGCTTTACTGTTGGGGCTTGTAGTAATGTTGCGACTACTACTATTACGATCACTGCTCTACCTGTTGCAACAATTTCCTATACTGGATCACCATACTGTGCAACGGGAGCCGCTACGGTTACACAAACAGGAACTGCAGGTGGTACTTACAGTGCGCCCGCAGGTGTAGTTATAAATGCAGCGACCGGTGCAATAAATCTTGCAACGAGCACACCTGGAACTTACACTATTACTTACAGCTTCACTGTTGGGGCTTGTAGTAATGTTGCGACTACTACTATTACAATCACTGCTCTACCTGTTGCAACAATTTCCTATACTGGATCACCATACTGTGCAACGGGAGCCGCTACGATTACTCAAACAGGAACTGCAGGTGGTACTTATACTGCACCAGCAGGAGTAATTATAAATGTGGCGACTGGTGCAATCAACCTTGCAACCAGCACACCAGGAACTTACACCGTAACATATTCTTACACGGTAGGTGCATGCAGTAATACAGCTACAACAAGTATAACTATTACAGCATTGCCAACAGCCACGATCGCATATGCTGGAACACCATACTGCGCGACAGGTACTGCTACTGTAACACAGACCGGTACCGCGGGTGGAACATATACAGCTCCTGCTGGTGTAATAATCAATGCAGCTACGGGAGATATTAATCTTGCAACAAGCACACCTGGAACATATACTATTACTTATACATTCTCAAACGGAACATGTAGTAACACAACGATTACTTCTATAACCATTACTGCTTTACCAACGGCTATGATTGCATACGCCGGATCACCATACTGCGCAACGGGTACTGCTACTGTTATGCAAACAGGAACAGCAGGAGGAACATACTCGGCACCGGCAGGTGTTGTTATCAATGCAGCGACAGGTGCAATCAATCTTGCAACGAGCACTCCAGGTATCTATAACATTACATATTCATTCACGGTTGGTGCATGCAGTAATACAGCAACTACTTCCATCACCATCACCGCACTTCCAGTTGCAACAATATCGTACGCAGGTAGTCCATACTGTGCTACAGGAACTACGAATGTAACACAGACTGGAACAGCCGGAGGAACTTACACTGCACCTGCAGGTGTAGTCATCAATGCTGCGACAGGGGATATTAATTTAGTAACAAGTGCATCTGGTACTTACACAATAACTTATTTGTTCAGCAATGGAACTTGTAGCAACACGACTACAACAAGCATTACAATTAATGCACTTCCTGTTGCAACCATATCATATGCCGGCAGTCCTTATTGCGCAACAGGTACTGCAACTGTAACACAGACCGGCACTGCAGGCGGAACCTACTCAGCACCAGCAGGTGTAGTCATCAATGCTGCAACAGGTGATATTAATCTTGCAACGAGCACACCTGGAACATACACTATTACTTATACATTCTCAAACGGAACATGTAGCAATACTACAACAACATCCATCACAATCACTGCACTGCCAACAGCGACGATTGCCTATACCGGATCACCATACTGTGCTACAGGAACTGCTACTGTTACGCGAACCGGCACTGCAGGCGGAACATACTCAGCACCTGCAGGTGTAGTCATCAATGCTGCAACAGGTGATATTAATCTTGCAACGAGCACACTTGGAACATACACCGTAACATATTCTTTCACGGTTGGTGCATGCAGCAATACTGCGACAACAAGTATAACCATTACAGCCTTACCAACAGCGACTATATCTTATGCCGGCAGTCCATACTGCGCAACAGGCACTGCTACTATCACGCAAACCGGTACTGCGGGAGGAACATACACAGCTCCTGCCGGTGTGATAATAAATGCGGCGACAGGAGATATCAATTTAGCGACAAGTACTCCTGGAACATATACTGTTACCTATACATTCTCAAACGGAACATGTAGCAATACTACAACTACATCCATCACAATTAATGCTCTTCCAACAGCTACAATCGTATACGCCGGCTCACCATACTGCGCGACAGGAACTGCCACAGTTACGCAGACCGGTACTGCTGGTGGAACATATACAGCTCCTGCTGGTTTAATAATCAATGCTGCGACCGGAGATATAAATTTAGCTACAAGTACCCCTGGAACATATACTGTTACCTATACATTCTCAAACGGTACATGTGGTAACACAACGAATACTGCAATCACGATCAATGCTTTGCCGACCGCAACAATCAACTACTCAGGTAGTCCATATTGTGGTGTAAGTGGAATTGTCAATGTTACTCAGACTGGACAAGGTGGTGGCACTTATACCTCTACAGCAGGGTTAAGTTTAAATTCTTTAACCGGTGATATAGATCTGGGAACCAGTATTGCAGGTACTTATACCGTAACATACAGTTTTTCTAGTGGTATTTGCAGTAATAGTGTTACAGCATCGGTAACTATTAACGCACTGCCTCCTGCAACGATTTCGTATACCGGCAACCCTTATTGTAATACGGGAACAGCTCTTGTAACTCAAACAGGACAGAATGGGGGCTCATATACATCATCAGCGGGTCTGAGCTTGAATGCAGCAACAGGTACAATTAATTTGGCTGCAAGTTCTACAGGATCGTATGTGGTTACTTATACTTTCGGAAATGGAGTTTGTATCAACTCGACTACAACTTCGATAACAATCAATGTGAATCCAGTGGTAGTGATTACGAATCCCGCTGCGGTTTGTGCTCCTGGCACAGTGGACATCACGGCTGCTGCAGTGACGGCGGGATCCACAGCGGGATTAACTTTTACATATTTCATGGATGCAGCTGGCACTATTGTACTGGGTACACCGAGCGCGATTGCTGCAAGCGGAACTTATTATATTAAAGGGACGACTGTATCAGGATGTTCCGATATCCAACCTGTGGTTGTAATAGTTAATGCACTTCCTGTTGCAACCATATCATACACCGGATCACCATACTGCGCAACAGGTACCGCTACTGTAACCCAAACCGGAACAGTTGGTGGTACTTACACAGCTCCTGCCGGCGTGATTATAAATGCAGCAACAGGAGATATTAATTTATCGACAAGCACAACCGGCACTTATATAATTACATATACATTCTCAAACGGAACATGTAACAATACAACGACAGGTTCGATTACTATCAATGGGCCTCCTGTTGCAACCATATCATATGCAGGCAGTCCATACTGCGCAACGGGCACCGCTACTGTTACGCAAACAGGAACAGCTGGTGGAACCTATACAGCTCCTGCCGGTGTGATAATCAATGCAGCTTCGGGAGATATAAATTTAGCTACAAGTACTCCTGGAACATATACTGTTACCTATACATTCTCAAACGGAACATGTAGTAATGCTACAACCACATCCATCACGATCAATACACTTCCTGTCGCAACAATTGCATATGCTGGATCACCATACTGTGCTACAGGCACAGCTACTGTTACCCAGACCGGTACTGCAGGTGGAACATATACTGCACCAGCAGGAGTTGTAATCGATGCAGCAACAGGAGATATAAATTTAGCTACGAGTACTCCTGGCACATATACTGTTACCTATACATTCTCAAACGGAACATGTAGTAACACAACGACTACTTCAATCACAATTAATGCACTTCCAACCGCGACAATTGCATACGCAGGCTCACCATACTGCGCAACGGGTACCGCTACTGTAACACAGACCGGTACTGCGGGAGGAACGTACTCCGCACCAGCAGGCGTTGTTATCAATGCAGTTACGGGAGATATTGATCTTGCAACCAGTACTCCTGGAACATACACTATTACTTACAGCTTCACGGTAGGTGCATGCAGCAATACGGCTACAACAAGTATAACAATTACTGCTTTACCGACAGCTATTATTGCTTACGCTGGCAGCTCATACTGTGCTACAGGAACTGCTACTGTTACGCAAATCGGTACTGCAGGTGGAACATATACAGCTCCTGCCGGTGTGATAATCAATGCAGCTACCGGAGATATTAATCTTGCGACAAGTACCCCAGGAACATATACTGTAACATATTCTTTCACAGTTGGTGCATGCAGTAATACAGCTACAACAAGTATAACGATCACTGCACTTCCTGTTGCAACCATATCCTATGCCGGTAGTCCATACTGCGCTACAGGAACTGCAACTGTTACGCAGACCGGTACTGCAGGTGGTACATATACTGCACCTGCAGGAGTAGTTATTAATGCTGCGACAGGTGCAATTAATCTTTCAACGAGTACACCAGGTACTTATACTATTACCTACAGCTTCACTGTCGGAGCATGCACCAATACAGCAACCACTTCAATTACAATCACTGCACTTCCAACCGCTACTATTTCATATGCAGGATCGCCTTATTGCGCTACAGGAACGGCGACTGTAATGCAAACTGGAACGTCAGGTGGAACATATTCCGCTCCTGCAGGAATTGTCATCAATATTGCCACAGGTGCTATTAATTTAGCTACGAGCACACCCGGAACTTATACGATTACTTATTCATTTACTGCTGGGGCTTGTAGCAATACAGCAACAACTTCGATTACTATTACTGCTTTACCAACAGCTACTATTGCTTACGCTGGCAGCCCATATTGTGCAACAGGCATAGCAACTGCAACTCAGGCAGGACAGACAGGTGGAACTTACACCGCACCTGTAGGTGTAATTATAAATGCTGTAACTGGTGATATCAATCTTGCTACCAGCACACCTGGGACTTATACAATAACTTATTCCTTTACAGCAGGAGCATGCAGTAATACTGCAACAACTTCGATTACTATTACAGCGCTCCCAACTGCAACTATATCTTATGCAGGTAGTCCTTACTGCGCAACAGGAACCGCAACAGTTACTCAAACCGGAATAGCAGGTGGAACATATTCTGCACCTGCGGGAGTTATCATTAATGCCGCAACCGGAGATATCGATCTTGCAACAAGTACAGTGGGTACTTACACTATTTCATACAGTTTCACGGCTGGTGCATGTAGTAATACAGCAACTACTTCAATAACGATAACCGCGTTGCCAACCGCGACTATTGCTTACGCTGGCAGCCCATATTGTGCAACAGGCGCTGCAACGGTTACGCAGACCGGAACTGCTGGTGGAATTTATACAGCTCCTGCAGGAGTAGTTATCAATGCTGCCACAGGGGATATAAATCTTGCAACAAGTACACCTGGTACTTATACAATTACTTATTCATTTACTGCTGGGGCATGCAGTAATACAGCGATTACTTCAATTACTATTACTGCACTTCCAACAGCAACCATTGCATATGCAGGTTCACCTTATTGCGCAACAGGAACTGCGACTGTAACACAGACCGGAACTGCAGGTGGAACTTATTCTGCACCTGCGGGAGCTATCATTAATGCCGCAACCGGAGATATCGATCTTGCAGCAAGTACACCAGGTACTCACACTATTACTTATTCCTTTACGGCAGGAACATGCAGTAATACTGCAACTTGTTCGATTACGATTACTGCTTTACCAACTGCAACGATATCATATGCTGGTTCACCTTATTGTGCAACTGGCACTGCAACGGTTACGCAAACTGGAACTGCAGGAGGTACATTTGTAGCACCAGCCGGGGTTGTAATCAATGCCTTAACAGGTGATATCAATCTTGCAACAAGTACGCCCGGTACTTACACAATTACTTATTCCTTTACAGCAGGAGCGTGCAGTAATACTGCAACAACTTCAATTACGATCACTGCTTTACCAACAGCTACTATTGCTTACTCTGGTTCACCTTATTGCGCAACCGGTACGGCAACAGTAACACAAACTGGCACCGTAGGAGGAACATACACAGCACCTGCAGGAGTATCCATCAATGGAGTAACAGGTGACATTAACCTGACAGCAAGCACACCGGGTACATATGTTATTACATATACATTCAGCAATGGAACATGCAGTAATTCCGTAACAACTAACATAACCATAAATGCTCTTCCGACAGCCACGATTAATTATGCCGGAAGTCCTTATTGCGCAACAGGCACTGCAACCGTTACCCAAACGGGAACAGCAGGTGGAACATATACAGCTCCTGCCGGTGTGGTCATCAACGCCGTAACTGGAGATATTAATTTAACAACAAGTACTCCTGGAACTTATACGGTCACTTATACTTTCTCTAATGGAACTTGTAACAATGCGATTACGACAAGTGTTACAATCAATGCCCTTCCTGTGGCAACAATATCATATGCAGGTAGTCCTTACTGTGCAACAGGAACAGCGACTGTAACTCAGACAGGCACAGCAGGCGGGAACTATGCCGCTCCTGCAGGTGTAGTTATAAATGCAGCAACCGGAGATATCGATCTTGCTGCAAGTACACCCGGGACTTACACTATTACTTATTCATTTACTGCTGGGACTTGCAGTAATACAGCTACAACTTCGATTACTATTATAGCACTTCCAACTGCAACGATATCATATACCGGTTCACCTTATTGTGAAACAGGCACAGCAACGGTTACACAGACCGGAACAGCAGGAGGATCATATACTGCGCCTGCAGGCGTTATCATTAATGCAGCAACAGGAGATATAAATCTTGCAACAAGTACACCTGGAACATATACAATAACTTATTCCTTTACAGCAGGAGCATGCAGTAATACAGCGACTACTTCAATTACAATTAATGCTCTACCAACAGCGACCATATCATATGCAGGGTCTCCTTATTGTGCAAGCGGAATTGCAACAGCTGCACAGACAGGAACCGCAGGAGGAACATACACTGCACCTGCAGGAGTAGTTATTAATGCTGCAACAGGAGATATCAATCTTGCAACAAGTACGCCGGGTACTTACACTGTAACATATTCATTTAGTAATGGGACTTGTAGCAACATTACAACCACATCAATCACTATTTCCGCGCTTCCGACCGCTACGATTTCTTATGCTGGTAGTCCATATTGCGCTACCGGAATTGCAACAGTAACTCAAACAGGCATTGCAGGAGGAACATACACTGCATCCGCTGGAGTTGTTATAAATGCTGCGACCGGAGATATAAATCTTCTGACAAGTACGTCAGGAACATATACAATAACTTATTCCTTTACGGCAGGAGCATGCAGCAACACAGCAACAACAAGCTTAACTATTACAGCATTACCAACCGCTACAATTTCTTATGCTGGTAGTCCATATTGCGCAACCGGAACTGCAACCGTAACCCAAACTGGAACAGCAGGCGGAACATATGTAGCACCAGCAGGGGTTGTAATCAATGCCCTAACAGGTGATATCAATCTTGCAACAAGTACACCCGGTACTTACCCCATTACTTACACTTTCACTGTTGGATCATGTAGTAATACAGCAACAACTTCAATTACGATCACTGCTTTACCGACGGCAACGATATCATATACTGGTTCACCATATTGTGCTACAGGAACGGCAACAGTTACTCAGACCGGAACTGCGGGTGGAACATACACAGCACCTGCAGGAGTTGTAATTAATGCGGCGACAGGAGATATTAATCTTGCAACAAGTACTCCTGGTACTTACACAATTACTTATACCTTTACAGCGGGAACGTGCAGTAATAATGCAACAACTTCAATTACAATTAATGCTCTACCAACAGCGATCATCGCTTATTCCGGATCACCTTATTGCGCAACCGGTACAGCAACAGTAACACAGACTGGCACCGTAGGAGGAACATACACTGCACCTGCAGGCGTCGTGATCAATGTGGCTACTGGTGACATAAACCTTGCTACAAGCACACCAGGGACTTATACCATTACATATTCATTCGTCAATGGTGCATGCAGTAATACAACAACAACAAATATTACAATCAATGCCCTTCCTGCTGCAACAATTTCTTATGCCGGCAGCCCATATTGCGGAACTGGAACCGCAACTGTAACACAGACAGGAACAGCTGGTGGAACATATTCAGCACCGGCCGGAGTAATAATAAATGTTGGAACGGGAGACATAGACCTCGCTACAAGTACACCCGGGGTTTATACAATAACATATACATTCTCCAATGGAACATGTAGCAATACAACCACAACAAATATTACAATCAACGCTCTTCCGACGGCTACAATTTCATATACCGGCAGTCCTTATTGTGCGACCGGCACAGCTACCGTAACACAGGCCGGACAGTCTGGCGGAACTTA
>JABDDT010000002.1 GCA_013287475.1 Bacteroidota bacterium | reverse complement strand
CAACAGAAAGACTTTCAAAATGAGGCGAAACTCTTTTCTTTTTAAATTACTGTGGATAAAATATAACAATATTGATATTTCTACAAGAGAATATAAATTGTATACAGCGCTTGAAATTCTTCTTGAAGAATCGTAGTTTGGTAAAAATTCCGTAATCTCTAAAAACAAGTTCACCAATAATGAGATAGAAATATATAATTGAAGAGGCAACAATACTTTTTTATTTCGATGCGTCAGACTAATAATGAATGCAATGGTGATGGAGATAATTGCAAGCCAATCAGCGATATTGATAGCTAAATCCATAAATATTTTCCTTTCCAACGAATATATAAGGAGATATTTTAAAAACGTTGGGGTATAATCACCTTTTTATATGAATTAAATTCCGTATGGAAAGATGAAATTGAAGTTAGCTAAAGGAATAAAAAACCTGCTTTTCCGCAGATAAAGATCTCACGAAAAAGCAGGCAGTAAAATGATGAACTAGAACTTAACGATGGTCTTCAGAAGGATTGGATTGGCTCTTTTGGCTTTTCACAGGCCGTCTTTTTCAACCGGGTTTGGCGGATCCGGGTATATCGGAAAAAACGGGCTATCTAAAAAAATAAGTTGATTGACATTGGACTTCGCGTGTCTTTCGGTGGATATTGGAAACTCTTTATGGACGGGTAATTCTCTGGATATTGGATTTAACGTTGCTTGTTCCCGTCAATCAACTTAAACCAAATGTATAATTAACATATTCTTTGAAAAAGAGCAGGTTTTCTCAATTTTCGCTATTCGGCATTTACGGCACTACTAGTAGGTTTTCGATCCCTCTATGGGCTTTTCCTACGGCAATCCGTAGTTTAACTACGTAAAAATTGCCCCGCAGTATAATCCGAAATCGTTTAATTTCGTAGTTTTCCTATAGTAACAGTCACCTTTTTTTATCATTTTTAGTGTCAGTTTCCCTAAGGGATACCATAAATTCACCGTATGAAAAAGCCAGAAACCAACGGAACAATCAAAGTAATTATCGCCGACGACCACGCCTTGTTCCGGGCTGGCGTAAAAACCGCACTTTCTATCAAGAAAGACGTGGAACTCATAGCTGAAGCCGACAACGGCATGCAGCTTCTCAACCTTTTGAAACATATGGAGCCCGATGTGATCCTCCTGGATATACAAATGCCCATCATGGACGGTATTACCACCCTGCCGGAGATCCGTAAACTCTATCCCCAGATTAAAGTGATTATCCTTTCCATGCACAACGACCATTCCATGATCTCCAAACTCATGGAAATAGGCGCCAATTCTTACCTGACCAAAAACACCGACTCTGAAAATATTTATAATGCCATCAAGACCTGTTATGAACAGGAATTCTATTTCAATGAACTCACCAACAAAGCCCTGTTAGCCGGTTTGCGCACCAAACGCACAGAACCGCATATGCCCCTGGAAGCCAGCCTCACCGAAAAAGAAACCACCATCCTCAAAATGATGTGCGAGGAAAAAACTACCAAAGAAATCGCCGACCTCGTCGATATCAGCCCCCGCACCGTCGAAGCCATCCGCGACAAACTCAAAACTAAAACCGGTGCCAAGTCCATGGCCGGCCTGGTTATGTATGCGGTGAAAAATGGTATTATTGAACAGCCATAAGAAAGTGTGAGAGTGTGAGAGTGTGAGGATCCGAAGGGGCCAGACACCGCAGTGTGACGCATCCGGTAGCGAAGGCTACCTTTTTATGCCTTATAATAGAACTACTTCGAAAGTGTTACCTCTGCTTACCACTTTAAGAGAAACGCTGGTAAGCCTTTTATAAAAAATGTGGCCACCTTCCTTTCTTTATATAGACGTTTGGGTTGTGCAATTTTAGAATATTGAAGCCATGGAACGAACACAAGGTGAAAATATTAAATCGCTTAAGAACCCTGGGAAATCCAGATTCTTTGTTTTGGCCTTTTCAATGTTCATTTTTGTTCCTTCGACCCGGTGTCAGGATACTATCAGCCGCCAGGATAATATAATAAATAACAAACACCAGGAGTTTATAAGCTGGGGTTCACAACCTAAGTTTATTCCCGGGCTGCTGCCTTCTTTTTTTGAAGTTATGAATTCTGAATTTGTGGTAAATTTTAAAACTGACGCCATTTTTATAGTAATATGTGGATCGCTATTTTATTCAAGTATTATGACTCCTCTTCAATTTAGTTATTTTATTTGGCTTAATACAGCTCCTGAATTAAATCAAATAATCCAAATTATGAATATGACCTTTTATGCGATATTTTTTATTTCATTAATGAAAGCTTATTTATGTCCATCTCCAAATCAGAAGCAATTGCAGTCTTTTCCTTTATAACCCTATTTATCCTAGTAGTAGTTAGTTTCATCATTATTATACTTTTCTTTATCAAGAAAAAACAAAAGGGATTTGCCCTTGATATGATAGCTGTTAAAATGGAACATGAAAGAGAATTGTATAAAACAAAATTGGAAATTCAGGAACAAATCTCTCAGGAAATTTCAAGAGAAATTCATGATAATGTAGGCCAGTCTATTTCTCTTGCCAAAATGATTTTAAATACTTTGGACACACATGAAAATTATGAAACTAAAGAAGGCATTAACGAAACTTCAGAGCTTTTGGAATTAACCCTTGACAATCTTCGCCATATAGGGCGGAAATTGAATTCTGAAATTATAAAGAATGGTGGTCTAAAAAAATCAATTGAAATGCAGGTCGGATATTTGCGGAGAGGAGGAAAACTTAATACTCAATTACATGTAAATGGTGATCCTATTACGCTTGACGAGACCAAAGAAGTTTTTCTGTTTCGTATTGTACAAGAAGCCGTTAACAATATTATACGACATGCAAATGCAACGGCAATAACCATATGTCTCAATTATTCTAAAAACTCATTAAAACTTCAGATTGAGGATAATGGGAAGGGGTTCAACATAAATGACCAATTTTCCGGGCCTCATCATATTGGTGGAATATATAATATGCAAAATAGGGCCAAACAGATTGGAGCAGAAATTCATATTGACAGTACAATTGGAAATGGAACTAAGATTATTGTGACAACACCTTTTTAATTAAAATATTAATTCAAAATGATTCAGTCACCTGTAAAAATCGGCTTGGTCGAAGATCATACTTTGATAAGAGACGTAATAGCAACTGTTATAAATTCATTTGATGGTTTCCTGGTTACTCTGGTTGCAGATAATGGCAAGCAATTCATTGAAAAAATAAATTCAGGTAACATTCCTGAAATACTTATCCTTGATCTTAGTATGCCTGAAATGGATGGTCATGAAACACTTCATTGGATTTCAAAAAATCATTCTGAAATCAAAATATTAATACTTTCTATGTACGATGCAGAACCATTGATACATTTGATTAAATCGGGAGTTAGGGGATTTTTAAAAAAGGATATTGCCCCGGCAGAATTGAAAAATGCACTTCAATGCGTTTTAAAAAACGGGATATATTGTTCACAATCTGTAACAGGTCGTCTTTTCAATTTAATGAGAAACCATGGTACAAAAAATTCGCCTTGGGGAACTGTAATTTTGAATGAAAATGAAATTTCCTTTTTAAAATTAGTCTCATCTGAACTTACTTATAAGGAGATTGCTCAAAAAATGAAAATTAGTCCAAGAACCATCGATAACTATAGGGATGCGTTATTTCTTAAATTAAATGTGAAAAGCCGTGTGGGTCTCGCAATGTATGCAGTGAAAAGTGGGATCGTTACAATCAATTTTTAATTTAATCTATCAATTTATTTCGCATCCCATACATAATAAGTCCGGCAATAGTTTTTGCTCCAACTTTAGTCTTCATATTTTGGCGAATGGTTTCTATCGTGCGGGGACTTAAGAAAACTTCTTTAGAGATTTCTTCTGTCGTTTTATCCTGTGCAAGCAGCCGAAGAATTTTCACTTCTTTTTCTGAAAATTTAATAGGGTCCGGATAAAACTGTCGAACCTGACGTTTGGTCTGTAGTTTTGAAAGCACAGCCTTATTCACCAGGTCATTGAAATAAAAATCATCATTCATGCAGGCAAGAATTGCCTGGTATATTTCTTCGGGGTCTGTAGTTTTTGTCAGGTATGCATTGGCACCCATTTCCATCATTTTGGAAATCATCTCCTGGTCATCATACATGGTTAGTACAATTATCTTTACTTCTTCATATTCCTTTCTTAATATACCAATTGCATTTATCCCATCCACTTCAGGCATCCGGATATCCATGAGTAATACATCCGGTTTTTTCAAAAGCATTTTATGTACCAGGTCCCTTCCGTCTTCTGCTTCCCATATTATCTTTAAATAATCCTTATCCTTCAAAGCCATCTTAATGCCATCCCTGAAAATCTTATGATCGTCAGCTATGGCCACTTTAATTACTAATTCCGCACTCATAAGGGATTGGTTGTAAAATTGTTACTATGCGTTCAGATTATGATGATTTATTATAATATGCTAAAATGTGTGATTAGAGTATAGCAATTTTACTATGGATAAGGTATTTACCGAATAATTGAAAATGGGCAATACTGCTCTGGTTTAGAGATTTTGTTAAATGTACATTTGGTTTACAAAGTTGATTGATAGCGCCTTTGCCCGAACCATCCAATGTCCAAACTTACCGTCCAGTAAGATCTTCCAATTCCTTGAAAAACTATAAAGTCCGGTATCAGTCAACTTTTTTTCTTTTTTCTCAAAATAAACGCGGAAACCCTTGATTAATTGTAATTTCCGCATTCAGGATGAACTGAATAAATACAAATCTCCCCGTTTTTAAATTTCTTTTCGACCTTCTAAGGGTTTCTACTTATCCACAATTCTTTTCGAATTGGGGATAACCAGCTTATTTTCAACACCCTTTCCTAAATAAATCTAAAAAACCGACCGTATAAATACGATTCGGCTACCGGAACTTTACTTAACTTCTACTTGGACTTTTTCTTCGTATATTTACTAAAAGCCTCTACTAGTCTGAATCTCAGGCAATTTAAGGGTTTTTAACCTGTATCCTAAGCGTTGTTGAATCTTTTTTTTAGGGTTTAATTACGTGGTCTTTCGAGATAAAAAACTTCAAAACTCTGATTATGAACAAAGAATCACTAGTTAAAGAACAGGTAAACTACCAAAGTATTGGCGAACAGATTTCTCATGAATTAGCTGCTAAGATGGTCAAAGATCATCATGATAAGTATTTAGATGAATCAAAATCTTATGTCATTGGAAGAAAAATTATTGAAGAACTATTGGCACAACCAGGATGCGTTGGAATTCGCTTTTTTGACGCAATAAATGAATCTGGAGTTAAAACACTAGTTTATGCTGGCATTGATGTAAAGGGAAAAAACATTCTTGAAATTACGACTGTAAATGATCATGGTAAACTTGCAGTAACGGAAGGGATGTCTGCGGATAGAGGTCAAACGGGAATTAACTGGTTTTCATAGTATATAAGTAGTAATTCTGATTGTAACTTTCTATATTTGGGTAATCCTAAATAGAGTGGTTCCCAAAATCAGTTTGCTATCCTCATTGTTACCCATAATTTTTTTTATATTGTGTTGTTCTAAAACACATATAAAGGGATTCTGGGTAATTTTTTTTTATAGCATAGCTTCTTTAATATCGGACGGTTTCTTAGCAACTTCGGAATGGGCTACAGAACACAAATTTTTTTTGTGGAATATATTTACGTTCGTTGAATATTCATTATTATCATATTTTTTTTATTTAACTATTAAGCTTCGTATCGTAAGATTGACGATTATAGTTATCTCTATAATTTTTTATATAGTTTTTTTTAGTTTAAATAGAACTAATCATGATCAATACAATTCTTTTTTAAGTTTTATTAGCGAGGTTGTAATTCTTGCATTGTGTCTAATTTATTTCATTTCTAAAATGAAACAACCTGTAGAAGATTCAATTAATATTTTTAATCCAGAATTTCTTATCGTAATAGCCCTCCTTCTTTACGTTGCATGTACATTATTCTTATTTATTATAGCTAATCATTTGTCAGTTAAAGAAATGAACGAATATTGGATTATTACTAACTATAGTAATATATTGACTAATATATTGTTTTCTACAGCGTTTTTATTATATCGATATCAGAATAAAAAGTCCGCAACCCCTGAAAGCCATTCTGTTGATTATACCAGCCCAAATGACCGGTAAACAATCATCTCTAAAACCCTGACCCTTCCTAATGGTACTACTGCAAGCCTTAAGCCCGGATAACAATATTTCAATGGTGCTGTTTTTCGGCACGATTGGTATGCTGGCCCTCACGATCGGACTGATCGTGTTCATCAGCTTTCACCAGCGCAAAGTGATCCGCTACCAGCAACAGCTGCAACGCATGGAACAGGACCAGCAAAAGACCCTGCTCAACGCTTCCATCCGCCTCCAGGAAGAGGAACGCCAGCGCATTGCCGCCGACCTCCACGACGATGCCGGCCCGCTCCTTGCCACTGCCCGTCTCTACCTCAACGAGAATTTCGTGAACCTGGATAAACAGACTCAGCTCCAGAGCATCTACAATGCCAAACAGATCATCGACGATACCATCCAGCTGATACGCAACATCTCCCACAGTCTCATGCCACCGACACTCAAGAATTTCGGTCTCGAATCCGCCGTAAATGACCTCTTTCAGAAGATCAGTGGCTCGGGCAGCATGAATGCCAGCTCGCGTTTTCACGATTACCGCGAACGCCTCAAAGCCGAGAATGAGCTCATCATTTTCCGTATCATACAGGAGCTCGTTAACAATATCCTCAAGCACAGCAATGCCAGCTTCATCCACTTAACGCAGAATACAAGTGGCCAGCGGTTTTTTATACGATTACATCACGATGGGCGGGGACTCACACAGAATGATTTTGAGAAACTGGGCAAGAGCAATGTTGGTCTCGGTTTGAAAAATATCCAGAGCCGCCTGAAAGTATTGCAGGGTAAAATATTCTTCGAAAAAGACATGTCGCAGACCTATTATAAAGTCACTATTGAACTGAACAGGGAAGATGAACTGAAGACTGCCAACGGAAGCAATTAATGCTTAATTTAGTTGCGGGTTGATATCGAAACTATGGGATTCATTAAAGTTGCTATTGCCGATGACCACAAGATTTTCAGGAAGGGAGTAATCCTTTCCCTGCGTGCCTATAGCAATATCAAGTTCGTACAGGAAGCAGAGAACGGTCAGGAACTGCTCGACGGACTGGCCGTATCACAGCCCGATGTGATCCTGATGGATCTGCGCATGCCCCTGAAGGATGGCATTGAGACCACCAAGATGATCGCCAAATTATATCCACAGATCCATATCATCGCACTCACCATGTACGAGGACGAACGCTTCGTGAGCCATATGATGGAGATCGGAGCCAATGGTTATTTACTGAAGAGCGCCGACCCCGCAGAAATAAAAAGAGCCATCATGGAAGTCACTTCCAAGGGATACTATCTCAATAATTTCGTGAACCGTATACTGCTTAAAAAATCACACGCAAGAACAAAAGTGATCCCCAACCTGAATACTGAAGTCACCCTCAGCGAACGTGAAAGGGAAGTGGTGAAATATATCTGCATGGAATTTACCGCCCAGGAGATCGCACAGAAACTGGATGTGAGCCCACGCACCGTGGAAGCGATCAAGGACCGGCTCATGGAACGTTTCGGCGCCAAAAACACGGCCGGACTGGTTTTCTTCGCAGTAAAAAATAACCTGATCGACTAGCATGCAATATCTCTACAAGTCAGGCAGGTATTTTCTCGCCATCGCCATCATCGCATTCGGAATCATACAGCTCGTAAACATGGACTTCATGTCCGGGCTGCTTCCTGTTTCCCGTACATTTCCTGCAAGGAAATTATTCCTCTATCTGACCAGCACTTTATTTTTGTTTGGCGGGCTGGGAATGATCGGAACTGCCAGCTATAAATTCGCTGCCAGATATGTCGGTTATCTTCTTTTGTTTCTTTGTTTCATTCCACACCTGATCACCCTGCTTTCTAAGATACATGATCCCGAACCCTGGACTTCCCTCGCTGAAAATGCCGCACTTTGCGGTGGTGCATTTATCATTTCTGGATACGGTAAATTGCCAGCCAGGGGCCGGGTATTATTCGCCCTCTCCCTGTTGGTTTTCGCCGTTCAGCATTTCATGTACGCAGATTATATTGCCGACCTCATTCCTGCATGGATTCCCCAAAAGGTTTTCCTGGCATATTTTGTCGGGGCAGCATTTGCATTAGCTTCTCTCAGCATTCTTACCCGTATAAAAACCCGGCTGGCCTGCACCCTGCTCGGGTTTATGTTTTTATTCTGGCTGATATTTCTTCACGGTATACTGGTCGCTAATCATCTGCATACAGAACCCCAGTGGACGAGTTTCTTTGTCGCACTCGGTTTCTGCGGAATATTTTTTGTGATCGCCGGTCTGTCATCCAAAAATCTTTTGCGTAAAATTTTAAACTTATCCGTTTGAAATAAAAGGAGATTGTTTAATATAAGTTTCATCATGCAGCTGATGAACCAAAAATTCAGCGAGGCTGGTCGCGTTTATTTTTTCTGCCAGACAATCCACCAGGCTTATTTTCACTTCGCATTTTTGATCCGTAAGATCAATGAAAGGAAGCCTGACCAGGGTCCAGTCCAGCGTCGAAGAAACCAGCAGCTCCCATTCTTTTTGTTTGTCCATCGTGGTCTTCGGATAATTATCCTTCATCCATTCCGTCGCTGCTTCCGTATAGCCAGTTTTTTTATCCTGCGGCGTATCCACATTGATTCCTGTTATGACAATATATCTTTTGATCTTAAAAAATTCCATCGCAGCGATCACATTACGCGTGGCATCGCTGAAAACAGGCGGTTCATTTTTGGGTTGTCCCAGTGTGCTGATCAGGGCATCGCATCCTTCCAATAAAGAATAAATTGCCCTGGGATCTCTGGCGTCTCCTTTAACGATTTCGATCAGGGGACTTTTTAACTGGAAGTTTTCAGGGTTCCGAAGAAGCATTTTTATCGGTATACCCTGTTTCAATAAATGGAGAACGAGAAACTGTCCTGATTTGCCGGTGCCACCAATGACGGCGACTTTATATGTTGATTCCATAATTCTTTATAAAATTTGATAATTGGGTTGGGATCCCGCCATGCGCATTCCAACGACCCGTCTAAGCGGGAACAAAAGCAAGAAGGAGGCCGTTATTTTATAAAGAGGTGGTAATGATGCGAAGATATGCGATTTGGGATATGAGATATGGGATATGAGATATAAGATATGAGATATGGGATATGGGAGAAATATAACGTACAGTCTGCGTATCGAAACCGGACAGTTTCCTGCTAAGGGCAGGACTAATATTTTGATTTATATGCAGTTACCATCATGGCATTTATTTGGCTGATGTATGAGGGCTTTTTTACTTTTTACTTTTTAATTTTCAATATGCTCAGAAATTATTTGAAAGTCGCGCTGCGGAATTTCTCCCGTAATAAAGTCTTTTCATTCATCAATATCGCTGGTCTCTCCATCGGCATGGCCGTCGCCCTCCTGATCGGACTCTGGATCCGGGATGAACTTTCTTTCAACAAACAGTTTGAAAATTACAACCGTATCGCAGAAGTAATGCAGAGCCAGACTTTCAACGGCGAAACCGGCAGTCAGCGCTCGCTTCCCTATCCGATCGGAGATGAACTGAGAAAAGATTACGGCAGCGATTTCAAATATATTTTGATGGCTTCCTGGAATTCAGATCATGTAATTGCCTCAGGAGATAAGAAAATTTCCATTCCCGGTGCCTATGCGGAACCATCCATCACGGAGATGCTGAATTTAAAAATGCTGACAGGAACACACGCAGGTTTGGTAGATGCACATTCGATTTTAATTTCCGATGAAACGGCAAAAATATTATTCGGAAGCGCGGATCCGATGGGTCAGCTAATTAAAATTGATAATGATCAGTCAGTAAAAGTTAGTGGTGTATATAGAAATCTTCCTTTCAATTCAGATTTTGGAGATATGAAGTTTATCGGAAGCTGGAAACTTTACCTGGATAATACGCACTGGACATTTAAAGAATCCGATCCATGGCGCGCCAATATGTTCCGTGCATTTGTGCAGTTGAGAGACCAGGCCGACATGCAAAAAGTTTCTTCAAAAATTAAAGATTCAAAACTTCAGCATGTAAACAAAAGGGAACTGGTATTTAAGTCACAGGTATTTCTGCATCCGATGAGCAGGTGGCATTTGTACGATGATTTTAAGAATGGAAAGAACGTTGGCGGTCGCATTACATATGTGTGGTTGTTTGGCATCATCGGATGTTTTGTATTGCTGCTGGCTTGCATCAACTTCATGAACCTGAGTACGGCACGTTCTGAAAAAAGGGCGAGGGAAGTGGGCATACGAAAAGCGATCGGATCGCTGAGGAGCCAGCTGATCGGACAGTTTTTCGGCGAATCGATGTTATATGTTTTTATCGCTTTTGTTTTATCTCTTTTATTTGCGCAGGCCGCAATCGGATTCTTCAATGAAGTGGCCGATAAAAAAATGTCGATTCCATGGACTGAGCCTTTGTTCTGGCTCGCAGGCATTGTGTTTGGTCTGGTTACCGGCGCTGTTGCCGGCAGTTACCCCGCATTTTATTTATCTTCTTTTGATGCATCGAAAACATTAAAGGGCAGCATTCATGTGGGTCGTTTTGCATCCATACCGCGCAAAACCATGGTGGTGATTCAGTTTTCTATTTCGGTGATGCTGATCATCGGAACGATCACCGTATTTCGTCAGATAGAATTTGCGAAAAACCGACCGGTGGGATATACCAGCAAAGGGTTGGTGATGCTGCACATGTCAACCGACGATCTTCATAAAAATATAACGGCGGTGCGTGAAGAGTTGAAAAAATCCGGCGCCATTGCGGAAATTTCCGAATCGTCCAGCGCACCTACTTATGTGGATGAATGGGATGATGGTTTTGACTGGAAGGGAAAAAATCCTTCCCTAACGGGAGATGCGGGTGTAGTATATGTTTCATATGAATTTGGAAAAACGATCGAATGGAATATTGCGGAAGGCCGTGATTTCTCCAGGAACTTCGGTACGGATACGGCGGCCATGGTCATCAATGAGTCGATGGTTAAATTTATGGGTTTGAAAAATCCCGTGGGCGAAACACTTCGCTGGATGGGAAAACCCTACCAGATCGTGGGTATTGTGCATGATCTCCTGATGGAAAATCCTTATGAACCGATTTCCAGAACCGTGTTTGTGATGGCAACTGGTGCGCAACCTGTCATCAACTTACGTATCAATCCTCAGATGAGTGCTCACGAAGCCATTGCTAAAATGGAACCTGTATTTAAAACCTATAATCCTTCACAGCCATTCAACTATAAATTCACGGATGAAGAATTCGCGAAGAAGTTTGGCGATGAGGAAAGGATTGGCAAACTCGCTGCATCATTTGCCATTCTCGCCATTTTTATCAGCTGCCTGGGTTTATTTGGCATGGCATCTTTTATGGCGGAAAGGCGCATAAAAGAAATCGGTGTGCGCAAAGTACTGGGCGCTTCTGTTTTTAATTTGTGGAAACTGCTCAGCAGGGAATTCGTGATACTCGTCATGATATCATTGCTGATCGCAGTTCCTGTATCCTGGTATTATCTGCATGGATGGCTGGAGCATTATACTTATCGCACAGAAATAAGCTGGTGGATTTTTATTACGGCAGGCCTTGGTGCGCTAGTCATTACACTGGTCACGGTGAGTTTCCAGGCAGTGAAAGCAGCGCTTGCGAATCCGGTTGAATCACTACGCACGGAGTGAGGTTTGCCGATGACCGTTGACAGTTGACCGTTGACGGACTTTCCTATTGAATCCCACCTAGGCGCGAGAAGGTGGGTTAAGCCCAATTATGATAAAGCAGCAGCAGGCGAAGCGGAACTTACTTATCAAATCTTTCGAAGGGTTGTGTAAAGAATTTATTCACCAGATTGTCGAACTCATCACGGTGTTCCTTTAATGTGGCATGACCCGAATTGGGTACAATCCATAAATAAGCTTTCGGAATATTTCTATAAATCGCGGCTGTATGCTCAATGGTGATCAGATCGTGATCGCCGATGATGATCAATGAAGGGCATTTTATTCCTCTCAAATTTTCCGGGGGCACATTGGGTTGCAGCCAGTCGAGCATAAATATTTTCCAGTCGTTCTTTTCTTTCAGTGTAGTCCTTGGTTTATTTTTATCCGCTTCATAATGCTTCTGTTCATCCTTCCATGTGGAAGGTGTAAGCGCTCCGGAATCAGGCGTCATATTGGCTCCCGTGGAAGCCAGCCTGATCACTTTATCCGGATGGCGCAAAGCCAGCAGCAGGGCATTGATGCCGCCATCGCTCCAGCCGATTACATAGGTTGAATCAATATGCATTGCATCGAGCAATGCCGCGAAATCATCAGCCATCATTTCAAAACTCAGGGAATCGTTATTGTCAATCGTTTTTCCCTGCGCGCGACTATCAACCGTAATCACTTTATATTTTTTGGAGAAATAAGGAATATTGTCAGCAAATGCCTTCATGCTTCCTCCATTGCCGTGGATCAGCAATAAAGGTTTGCCCGCCCCATATACTTCCGTGTACATTTTTATTCCGCGAACACTATAATATTTGCCGGCTGCGGGATTATTTCCGTAATCAACTTTCTGCGTTTGGCATAAAACAAATTTTGATAAAAACTGAAACAGGAGTAATAGAAAAAATATCTGTTTGGATGATTTCATACAGATGATTTAACTGATGAGACAGTATAATAAAATAAAATCCGGATGGCAGGCAATTTAATAATTAATTGCCCTCCATCCGGAAAATATATCACGATCTATATTCTACTTACCCGAATTGAATTTATAAGCAAGTGTAAAACTGAATGCACTATTGTGTGCAGATTGACCACTCGTTGTACCCTTGGCGACATTGGTCAGTCCGCCCATATAACGCGCGGTAATTCCGAGTCCCATAGGTAAAAAATATTCTGCACCAACAACGCCGAATAAATCAAGAGAATTATAGCTGTCCGTATCTGATGCGCTCTGTCCGGCTTCAGTGGATTTAGCATTTAAAAGAAACCCAATAGAGGGACCTGCAAAGAATGATAATCCAGTTTGTGGTACATTATATTTTGGCAGAAAGGAAAGGGTCAGGTAGTTAACTGCCTCAGTAAGTTTATTGCCAGAATTCGGATCGGTGATTATGGTTCCCATTCCGTCATATCCCAGTTCAGTCTGAAGTGAAAAGTTACCACCAAGTGGCGCATCATAAAAAACATACCCTTTAAAACCTACAAGGGAACTGAAACTGGCGGATACGCCGGATGAACTGAACGACATATTCGCAACATTGATACCTGCGCTTACTCCGAAACTTGCCGTTTGCTGGGCCCTGAGAGAAGAAAATACTGAACAAAAAATGGCAAAGACTACTAACTTTTTCATGTTTGATAGTTTTAATTAAAAAGGGTTAGAACGAACAGTCAATTCGTTGTTTAATTGCCTGTTAACAATCAATTAACGCGCAACTTATAAATAAATTTCATAAAAACCACACTTATTTGAGGCTGATTATCAGGATAATAAGGGGTAACCCTTAGGCTTCTTATTTTCTTGATGAAGGTCAACAACAGTTATATTGTCATTGGTCCTGGTTCAGCAGATCATTGTTTTGATGTCTTTTGAAACAGTTAGTTTTCCCAGCGTTTTAGATCTGATCTCTTCAACAGAAACACCCGGCGCCTGTTCTATCAAAAGAAATCCGTCGGGTGTTATATCTAATACGGCGAGTTCTGTCACGATGCGTTTCACGCATCCAACACCTGTGAGTGGTAAAGTACATGCAGGAAGTAATTTGGATTCGCCTTTGGGATTGATATGTTGCATGGCAACAATAATATTTCTTGCGCTCGCCACCAGATCCATCGCTCCCCCCATTCCTTTTACCATTTTACCGGGGATTTTCCAGTTGGCGATATCTCCTTTTTCAGAAACTTCCATAGCGCCGAGTACGGTCATATCCACCTTGCCTGCGCGGATCATTCCAAAACTTTCTGCACTGTCGAAAAAAGCACCGCCGGGCAATATCGTTACGGTCTCTTTTCCTGCGTTGATCAGGTCAGGATCCAGTTCCTTTTCATCCGGATATGGCCCCATACCCAGCATACCATTCTCCGACTGGATCATGATAGAAATTCCGGCAGGAATATAATTGGCCACCAATGTTGGAATGCCGATGCCCAGGTTGACGTACATGCCGTCTCTTAATTCCTGTGCGATTCTTTTTGCTATACCGAATTTATCCAGAGCCATATTGTTTATTTATCGTTGGCAGTTGGCGGTTGGCAGTTGGCCGATGACTATTGACCGGGAACAAATACCATTAAGTCTTCCTCACTGTTTACAAGGAACTGCGCGAGGAGGGGATTGATCTCCTGAATGGTTTCACAATTCCCGCGATAGAGTTCCAGTGTTTTTTCAAATCCTTCCGTTCCTTCTCCCAGTTCAATCACCACATTTTCTTCCCCATCTTCTTTATCTTTCGCATAGTCACGCACATCATCCATGATCAGGTAAGTCGGATGCAGCGCATACCAGTAGCGGATGGCTTTTTGCCATTGCATTTCACTCAGTGGCAGGTCACAGAGTATATATAAAAAAACATCCGCACGGTTCAGGGAAGGAAATGGCAGTCCGAAAGGACCCATGGTTTTCAGTACAGGCTGATCGAGATAAAGATTCAGTGATTCGTAATATGCTTCATTTTTAACTCTTCCCTTCAGTAATGCGCGAATGGCATTCAGTTCTTCCTGTAAACTGATTTCTCTTTTTTCATGGAGTATCGCGTTGTGCATGAGTTGTTCCATGAAAAGAATGTGTTCTTCATTCAATAAAATTTCCAGCGAAATCCCTATTCTGAAAAGAATATCATAGTAAACGGGAATGGAAACGAAACCATTTCCGAATGAGATATACAAAAGTCTTTTCTTCCAGAAACTATTATTTTCCGGAGGCTTACGATCCACAAAAAATTTGCCGATCGTTTTGTTCACACCCATTTCACGTTCGAACTGATTAGCAGAAATAAACACGTTATTTAGTTATGGGTTATAAGATATGAGATATGAGTTATGAGATATGGGATATAAGATATGAGATATGAGATATGGGATATGCGTTGGGGGACATTAATTTAATTACAACGCAGAATCCATTTCCAATCACCCACAACTAAAAAATCTCATAACCCATATCTTATATCCCATATCTCATAACTCATATCTCATATCGTATCGTTCGTTTCTCAATTCGTTTTTCATAGTTCTTTCCCTGAAAAATGCGATGCACATAAATACCTGCCACGTGAATATGATCGGGATCCAGTGCGCCGGGCTCTACCAGTTCCTCCACTTCTGCAATAGTAATATCTCCTGCTTTGGCCATGGAGGTTGAAAAATTCCTGGTCGTTTTTCTGAATACCAGGTTACCGGCACGGTCTCCCTTCCAGGCTTTCACGATGGCATAGTCCGCGTGCAATGCGAGTTCCATCAGATGCATTTTATGATTGAATTCCCTGATTTCTTTTCCTGCAGCGATTTCAGTACCATACCCTGCGGGCGTAAAAAAAGCGGGGATGCCCATGGCGGCCATCTGAATTCTCGTAGCAAGTGTGCCCTGTGGAACCAGGTCTACTTCCAGTTCACCATGTAATAACTGCCGCTCGAATTCTGCGTTCTCTCCCACATAGGAACTGATCATTTTTTTGATCTGTCTCGTTTTCAGTAAAAATCCAAGTCCGAAATCATCCACGCCGGCATTATTGGAAATACAGGTAAGATTTTTTACACCCGTCTGTACGAGGGCTGCGATACTATTTTCAGGAATACCGCATAAACCAAATCCGCCCAGCATGATGGCTGCGCCATCCGGAATATCTTTAACAGCATCCAGGGCGTTTTGGAATACTTTATTCATTGTATGAAGTTATGAAAGGCGGCTCATTTTAATATAACGCGACCAGGCCTCGCGGCAGGTTTCGGCGCATACAATTCCGATCTGTGCTGATTGGCATAGGCAGCGAGACTGTCGAAGATCATCTTATTCAGGTCCGGCCTGGATTCATAAAAACTAAGACTTTCCTTAAATTCTTCCCGGGTTATTTTATGCAATTTAAAAACGCGCTCCATCAGCTCATCGTTGGCTTTTCTTTTATCGCGTTGCAGGGTATCTTTGGATATATATTGATCCGAGTACGCGTCTGCAATAATTATATCCTTCAGGATTTTTTGCATGGAATCAGGCGGAATAATATTATTTGGAATACTCGACCGGTCGGTACAGGCGGCCAGGCTGGCGACAATATAAAAAATGATCAGATGCTTCACTGCAGGTCCTGTTTATACTGGTTCAGATTCGAAATATCGATCCTTGAAAGAATATCGAGTGCCCGGCTTTTTTCATCCGGCGTTCCATGTTTAAATACATTCCCGATCTCCGCTCCTTTTCCCTGGAAGAAAAACTGCATGAACATGATGTTGGGGAATTCGTTGTTGATACTGTTCATGGTGGTGAGCGTACTCATCACGGCAAACCTTGCGTCTGATTCATGGTCGAACATCTGGTCCAGTCCCTGCCTGTAATAATTATACATCGCATCGTGGATGGGATTGTATTTTGGATTGGTAAGATTTTCCACGAGCCAGTAACGGTTCCTCAATCCATCGAAGGGCTTCCATCCGCTGAGTGAACTGGCTTCCGGCGCATTGTTTACAATATTCTGCGCCTGCTGAAAATATGGGTCGCCGCCTCTGAGTCCGTATGAATCGAAGTTCAATCCCAGGATGATATAGGCATAATAGGCAATCACCGCCGTCAGGTTTGCTGTCAGCGGATCCGTGCCGCCTACGCGGTTCTCATTGAAGTCGAGCGTCTGATACTGAACATATTTGAATGCAAAATTATCATCCATATAGTTCATCAGCGGACTCTGGTAGGAAGTATTGAAAATCGGCCGCCCCGTTTGAATCGTCAATGACGCGGCATAGGTGTTGTTATCCGTCGCCGCACTGAGGTTTACTAAAAAATTACACTGTATTTTTTCGTTGTTATTAAAAGCGACATTGGTCCATTTCCTTCCGTTCAGGAAATCATAAAGGGCAGACTGCAATGTCTGAAATATCTGTTTGTTGACGGTAGTGCTTATTCGGTTAGACAGCACCGTTACATTGGCCTGGAATTCCTGGCTCCGGGCAGGTTGCAAATGAAGCAGGATAAAAGAAAGCAGGATAAGGATTTTTACACGCATCACAGGAGTTTTATAATACGGTCAACAATATCGCGGGCTACCAGCTGTTTTGCTTTTTGTCCGTATGGAATTTCCGTACCGTCTTTTTCAAAGATGGTAACCTGGTTGGTGTCATAGCCAAACCCTGCACCCGCATCATTTAAAGAATTCAGCACGATCATATCCGCATTCTTGGATTTCAATTTATTTTTCGCATACAGCACTTCATCTTTATTCTCGAGTGCAAATCCAACGAGTATCTGCCCGGCTTTCTTTTTCTCTCCGAGGGTCAGAAGAATATCTTTTGTTCTCGACAATTCCAGAGTGAACGTTTCAGAATTCTTTTTTATTTTTTCTTTTGAAAAAGAAACCGGTGTATAGTCTGAAACGGCTGCCGACATCACCGCAATGCGGGTGGAAGGGAATATAGCAAGACAGGCATTATACATTTCTTCTGCGCTCTGAACGCGGGTAACATGAATGCGGGTATCATTGATTTCGATGGAAGAAGGACCGAGTACCACTTCCACTTCAGCGCCTCTCTGCGCGAGTTCACGGGCGATGGCGATACCCATTTTTCCGGTGGACTGGTTACTGATATAACGAACGGGATCAAAAGGTTCATGCGTCGGACCCGCAGTGACCAGGGCTTTTTTCCCTTTTAAACTTTCGCTAAAAAAAAAATTCCTATCAAGGAAAGACATGATCTGCTCTGGTTCGGTCATCCGGCCATCACCGTATAGTCCGCTGGCCAGTTCTCCTTTTTCAACCGGTATAACCCGGTTTCCGAATGAGTTCAGTTTTTCCAGATTGGCAGCCGTTGCCGGGTGAAGCCACATGTCTTCGTCCATGGCAGGTGCAACAACCACGGGACAAGTTGCAGACAGATAAGTAGCGAGTAAAAGATTATCGCAAATTCCGTTCGCCATTTTGGCGAGGGTATTACAGCTGAGCGGAGCGATCAGCATAACATCGGCCCAACGGCCAAGTTGAACATGATTATTCCAGGTATCGTTGCCGAACAGATCGCTCAGCACTTCATTTTTTGAAATGGTGGAAATGGACAAGGGAGTAACGAAATCTTTGGCAGAAGGCGTCATCACCACTTTTACTTCGGCGCCTGCTTTAATAAAAAGCCTGGTCAGAAAGATGGATTTGTAGGCAGCAATGCTGCCGCAGATACCCAACAGTATTTTCTTTCCTTCCACCATAGATTCAATTAAATCCTAGCTGAAGAGATCGTCTTCGTTCTTGCGGTAATAGATCTTGTCTTCCATGAATTCCTGCGTAGCGAGCAATGCAGCGTTGGGCATTCTTTCATAAGCTTTGGAAATTTCGATCTGCTCCTTGTTCTCATGAATTTCTTCCAGGCTGTCAGTATGTGTAGCGAACTCTTCCAGCTTGCTGTGGAGTTCTTCCTTCATGGTAATATTGATCTGGTTGGCCCTTTTTGCGATGATGGCAATGGATTCATACAGATTGCCGGTCTTATTCTTCAGATCCGTCAGATTTTTCGTTTCAGCCACATTGGCAATATGCGTACTAACCTGTCTTCTTAGTTTGCTCATTATTCATTTTTTTAAGTGTGGTATTGGCGAGATCCAGATAGGACTGGGCTTCTTTTTTCAGTTTGCTTTCAGGAAAACGGTCATTAAAATCGTTGCAATCGGTCACCACCTGTTCCAGCCGGGTCTTCTTCTTTTCTTCCATGCTCTGGATGGCATACAGGTAATCCGATTTGATAATATACAACTTATATTCATCACTGAACTGTGAATCCGGATAAGTATTCATTAAAGTGTTGAAAGTGAGGGAAGCAGCTTTCAAATAGGCTAAGTTCGTTTCGCGAAGGTTAAAATAGAGTTTGGCAGCTTCGAAATCCTTTTCTTCCAGTTTAGCCCGGCATTTATCAATGATCACATTAGCTTCCTTCACTTTGTCGGAATTTGGATGCTGGGCAATGAATGCCTGCATGAAACCAATGGTCTTGGTGGTATTGGTCTGATCCAGCTGGTATTTGGGAGATTGCATCCAGAAACAATAGGCACGCATATAATCCATTTCGTCGGACTTGGGGCTGTTCGGAAAAGCTTCGACAAATCCTTTAAACAGGTTTTCGGCGTTGATATAGTCTTTCAGATAATAGGCGCAATAGGCGTATTTATACCAGATATCTTCAAAATGCTCAGATCCCTTCATCACCCTGTAGAGGTCGTCGTAGAGCATCTGGGCATGATTATAATCCTTGTTCAGATAATACTTTTCAGCCATCTGAAGCTTAAAAGTATAATCCGTGCTCTTCATGATCTTATTAAAATTGTTCGGCACACCCTTGTTGGAAGCCTTAAAATAAGAGCATGAACTGACCGCAGTGAATATGATTAATACAAGGAAGGATTGTTTCATGAAGCCTGCAAAATTACAATTTTTAGCTAAGAAACGAAAATATGGCGTTTTAAGGTACTGTCTAAGGTTGGATTTGTTAAAAGTTTATACCTGTGGATTGGGTGTCAGAAAAATAAAAGATAGCATCCGTTATGGTGCTCACAAACAAAGATGTCTCTCACACTTTTGGGCGTGAAAGACATCTGTGCAATCAGTGTAATTTATCTCTTGCGAAGGTTCGGGTGCGGAGCAGGAACCGTATTAGGTCCTTCTTCGCCCGTTCCGTCCTTAACATCGATGGTGTTCTCATCACCGCCCGTCTGTCCGTAACGGAAGATGAACCGGTCTGAGTTAATACCTTCTTTTTCAACCAGGTATTTGATCACTTCATTCACACGATCCCAGCTGAGCTGTTGAGCTGTTTTGCTGGATTCCCCATAACCGATAACGGCTACTTTACAACCCGGGTTATTCCTCATTTTTTCAGCAATGGTAGAAGCCAGAGCCTTTCCATCTTTGCTGAGAGTTACTGCTCTGCCTTTGAATACGATGCTGGGAAGGTCTCCTATAAAGCAACGTGTTTTGCCACCCAGTCCGCCTACGCCACCTGAATCCAGTCTCGCATTGATTTCTTTACAGCAGGCAGGATCCGGACATTTACCAACCCCGTCAGCATCAACAGGCTGGCATTGGGTTGGCGTAATAAGTTCCTTATCCTTACAATCCGGCACTCCGTCACCATCCGTATCGCGGCTCACACCATGTGTATCCACAGGGCAGCCCGCAGGTGTATTGGGTTCGTGGTCGAACTGGTCGGTAACACCATCGCCATCCGCATCATCCAATATAGGTTTTGGAAGTTTCATATGCTTCGGAGCATTTAGTTCTCCGTAAGCATAATCGAGCGGGTTGATCCACCAGAGTGGTTCTACCGATCTTTTTCTGAAATTATAATTTAGTCCTACCGAGAGGTAATTATAAGCATCGTTCGCACTGGTCAGTGCATGCACTGTCGGAGATCCGGTTTCCTGCCATTCCTGGCCATCGAGTAAATCTGATTTTACGATAGAGAATTTTTCTTCGATGGCGATATTAAATTGATCTGTTAGTTTGATTTCAACGCCACCTCCTATTTCCAGAACCGGCCGAATGGGTGTCCCACCAAATATAGTGGCCTGGGACGGATCATGTTGCGCAGGCGTTTCATACGTATTATCCATCATGGCTTTTAATGCCGACCTGATGGCCTTACGATTTGCGTACGTGAATCCGTTCGCGCCAAACTGGGTGATTATGTTACTATAGTTATAAGGGTTTCCGTTTGGATCCAGTAAATTATAGCCTGTGCTGTAAGTCATGAACCCAAGTCCGCCCAATAAGTATATGGCGATATTCGATTTTGCCCTGTGAAAACGAATATTATTCAAAGTGGCAAGGCCTTGTAATGAAAGGGATTGAATCTTGGTCTTATAATTATAAAAAACCGGGGTATGAACTGTTGCATCATAATACTTACTTATCACCGGGTTTGCCGCATAACCAGTATAAGATGGTTCCCAGTTCAAACCTTTTGCATCCAGATTATCATATTCGAGACGGGCGGAAAAGGTATAACCCAGGGCTTTTCTGATATGGATGCCCCATCCAAATGTTGGTAGAACGGCACGCACATCTCCAGATATGGTAGATAAACCACCGTTTACACCAATTTCCCACTGGTTACGTGGAAGAGCCGGAAAAGGATATGCATTATTTAAAAATTCGTTGTGCTGGGGGATCCTCTTTGCGGGGATCAGTGAAGAATCTCTGATGTCGTAGCTGCTGCTGCTTTCTGCTGAAGTATTGTCCTGAGCGAAACTTTGTGAAAGAAATGCCAATAGAAAACTGGCCAGTACCGCGTACTTTTTCCCTATCATAAACTGAAGTTTGTATGAATGTCGTGATTAAAAACAATACTACACCTTACAAAAATATAAGTTAACCCTTAAATTGCAAATTTTTTATGTCAAAAGAAACTGGAAACCACAGAATTGTAGAGAATATTGCCAATTCACAGACAGGCAGACCGGTATTTATATTCGCCGAACGATAAAGTAGTAATTTGGCGGACATTTTATGCAGTTAGCCCAATCATTACTACGGGAAGAATTGATTGTTTTCGAAAAAAAATTCCGGGAAGCGGTCAAATCCCAGACACCCCTGCTGGACCGCATCATGCGTTTCATCGTAAACCGTAAAGGCAAGCAGCTCAGACCCATGTTTGTATTCTTATCGGCGAGGTTATGCGGACCGGTGAATGAATCTACCTATCGAGCGGCTTCTCTTGTGGAATTATTGCATACTGCTACACTTGTGCATGATGATGTTGTGGATGAATCACTGGAAAGAAGAGGGTTTTTTTCCACTTATGCATTATGGAAAAACAAGATATCTGTTCTGGTGGGTGACTACCTGCTGGCCAAGGGTTTACTACTATCTCTGGATCATAATGATTTCAGAATTTTGCAATTGCTTTCAGGCGCAGTACGTAAAATGAGTGAGGGGGAATTGTTACAGATCGAGAAGGCAAGAACACTGAATCTTGAAGAAGCGGTTTATTTTGAGATCATACGAAATAAAACAGCTTCCCTGCTGGCTTCTTCCTGCGCTGCCGGAGCATTTTCCACCAGCGGTGATGAAGCAGTAACGGAAAAACTAAATCGTTTCGGTGAGGCAGTAGGAATTGCGTTCCAGATCAAAGATGATTTATTTGATTATGGTGATGAGAAAACCGGTAAACCATCCGGCAATGATCTGAAAGAAAAAAAACTTACCCTGCCCCTGATCTATACTTTAAATACTGTCAGCAAACCGCTCCGGCGGGAATTGATATATATTATAAAGAATCAGAACAGGGTTCCTGAAAAAATAAAATATGTGATCGGACAGGTTGTTGCTGCAGGCGGTATCCGGTATGCCAATGAAAAAATGAATCATTACCGCGATGAAGCACTGCGGATACTTTATGATTTTGAGAAAAATGAAGTGCGGGATGCGTTGGAGGAATTGGTTCGGTTTACAACGGATCGAAAGTATTGAACATAAGACTAAAGCTTAAAGCCTAAAGCCTAAAGCTTAAAGCTTAAAGCTTAAAGCTTAAAACTAATTTTCAAATTTGTTAATGAAATAATTTTTAAGTCAATACTTGAGTGAAATTCAAGGTTTCAAAAAGAAGTTTTAGGCTTTGAGCTTTAGGCTTTAGGCTTTAAGCTTTAGGCTATTAAAATATGGAAAAGAGATGGAAAATAAAACAGGCAGACGAACAGAAAGTCCAGGCACTCTCTGATGCACTCAGGATCCATCCCATGCTCAGCCGCATACTTGTAGGGCGCGGAATAGAAAGTTTTGAAACAGCAAAAGCATATTTCCGTCCTGATATTTCACAAATGCACGATCCATGGCTGATGAAGGATATGGATCTCGCAGTAAAACGAATCCTGCATTCGATAGAACAGAAAGAAAAAATTCTTGTCTTTGGCGATTACGATGTAGACGGAACAAGTTCCGTTGCACTCATGTATCAGCTGCTTTGCAAAATCCACGATCCGTCATATATCGATTTTTATATCCCACACAGGCAGCGCGAGGGCTACGGAGTTTCAAAAGCAGGAATAGATTTCGCTAAAGAAAATGCATTCAGTTTGATTATTTCTGTCGACTGCGGAATAAAATCCATTCACCTGGTGGATTATGCTAAAGCTAATGGAATGGATTTTATCATCTGCGACCATCATCTGCCGGATACCATATTACCTTCAGCAGTCGCCATCCTCAATCCAAAACAAACCGGTTGCCTTTATCCTTATAAAGAACTCTGCGGTTGCGGTGTGGCTTTTAAATTCATCACCGCTTTATGCGAGGCTCTTTCGCTTTCGCAAGAAATGTATCTGATCTATCTGGACCTCGTCGCCATTGCCATTGCAGCGGATATTGTTCCAATGACTGGCGAAAACCGCGCGCTCTGTTTCCTGGGACTTAAAAAAATAAATGAAAATCCAAATCATGGTATCCGCGCACTGATGACACTAAGCAGCCTCGTCTCGCCTGCTTCCATTACTTCTCTTGTCTTCACCATTGCACCACGCGTAAATGCAGCAGGCAGAATGGATGACGCACGCAAAGCAGTACTGATGTTTGTTGCAGATAGTTATGATGAAGCGTTGTTGTATGCTAATTTACTGCACGCGGATAATACAGACCGGCGTGAAGCGGATTCCAGTATCACCGAAGAAGCACTTGCGATGATTGAAGGAGATGAAATCATGCAAAACCGTAAGTCGACCGTACTATACAAATCCCACTGGCATAAAGGTGTTGTGGGAATCGTAGCTTCAAGACTGATTGAAAAATATTATCGACCTACCATTGTACTGACACAGAGCGGAGAATTTGCATCCGGCAGTGCACGCAGCGTTCCGGGTTTTAATTTGTATGAAGCGCTGCATGCATGCAGAGAATGGCTCATAGGTTATGGCGGACATTTCGCTGCAGCGGGTATGACACTCGCACCGGAGAATGTTGAAAAATTCAGTTTGAAATTTGAAGAAGTGGTTTCAGAAACCATCGATCCAAGATTCCTGGTTCCGGAATTGGAAGTGGATGCTATTGCAGGTTTTTCCGATATTGATTTTCAAGCCTACCGGATCATTGAACAGATGGAACCCTTCGGACCTGAAAATTATAAACCCGTGTTAGTTTCGCAGATAGTTTATGATACCGGATATTCAAAATTGTTAAAAGAAAAACATCTCCGTTTATTTTTGCGACAGGGTGAAATAATTTTTTCCTGCATCGCATTCAATATGGCAGATAAATGGCCGCTTATCCAATCGGGTCAGCCACTGGATATCGCATATACACTTGATTTGAATGAATGGAACGGAGATAAGAAACTGCAGCTGAAGATCGTTGATATCAGGGAGCATCGTTGACCGATGGCCGTTGACCGTTGACCGATGACCGTTGACCGTTGACCGAATATGGTGTATGGTTTATGGAAGATGAATAGAACCATATACCATTAACCATATACCATATACCATGAAAACTCTCGCCGAAATAAAACAAATCTTTATTGATCTCGCTATGCGGGACGACCGCATCAGGGCGATTCTTTTACAGGGATCACGCGCGAACAGCAAAATTGTTCCTGATGCTTATCAGGATTATGATATTTTTCTGGTGGTAAATCAAATGGAAGAATTTATAAGCGACCATCAATGGACATCAATATTCGGAGAAAGAATCATATGGCAACTTCCTGACGAAATGAAAACAGTGGATGATCAAAAGGCTGAAAAAGATAGTTTCCATTATTTAATGCTTTTCAAAGACCAGACCAGAATAGATCTGACACTCTATCCAAAAGAAAAAATCAACAATGATTTCAAGTCCGATAGCTTATCCGTTTTGTGGATGGACAAAGATGGCTTGTTCGATCATATAAGCAAAGCGGATGATTCAGATTACCTGATTAAAAGGCCTTCGGAAAATGAATTTGCAGAATGCTGTAATGAATTCCGGTGGGTTGCAACAAATATTTCCAAAGGACTAAAAAGAAAAGAGATCACATATGTGAAAGCAATGATGGAAGGGCCGGTTCGCCATATGTTTATGCGGATGATTGAATGGTATATCGGGACGGAGACAGGATTTTCGGTTTCCTTCGGGCAATCGGGAAAAATGATGAAAAGATATTTGGATAAGAACGCATATAAAAAAATTCTCGCTACATATCCCGATTATAAAGCCAAAAATATCTGGGATTCAATATTCATCATGATGGAAATTTTCGACAAATATGCCATGCATGTTGCTGAAAAATTGAAATTCAAATACGACCATGAGGAACATGAAAATGTACTTGAATTCCTTCAAAGACAACAATCAGGAAAAAAATAAATATTTAGTGAACGCCACTTAGTTTTCTGAATGTTACGGCAAGCAGGAATGATTCAACTCAGTATTATTCTGTCTCACCATTAATGTTCCGGGTGAATTTAACTTTCCAGAATGATTCTGCCCGGTTCCTTTTTCTCGATAAGATCCACACTGCGTTGAATAAAGTTCGTCAGTTCGGCACCCTTGAGTAAACCCTGGCTCAATAGTGCGAGGTCCGCCAGGTTGCTGATGATCTTCTGCTGTTTCTCCGGATCCGTTTCTTTTAAAATATATGGATATACAGGATGGTTTCCGTTTACCGTAAGTGTTACTTCATCGGGCATATTTGCATAGAATGAGGCCATACCTCCACCTCCATTCAGTGCAGCCATATCCTTCATGCGTCGCATGAATTCAGGTCTGGTAGCGACGACGGGCATTGCATCAGGACTCAATCCTTTTACTTCAACAGAAACATTTAGCGAAGGAATATCGTAGGCAAATAAAGTTTTCAACTTCTCTACTTCATCCTTGCTGAGTACTGATTCTGCTGAATCCTGTTTGTCGATGAGATTGTCAACCACTTCACTGTCCACACGCGTGAAATGAACATTTTCCCATTTCATTTCCATCTGGTTGATGAACCCGGCATCTACGATGGTCTCGAGTTTTACTATTTTATATCCTTTACCCTGTGCGGTGCGGATATAACTATCCTGCTGAACAGGATTGCTGGTGTAAATGATCACGATCTTTCCATCCTTATTTTTCTGCAAGGCCTCAACAGTATTTTTATATTCTTCCAAAGTATAAAAACGCGAACTGTCGCCATCTTCCATGATGAGGAACTTGTTTGCTTTCTCCAGGAATTTATCGTCGGTCATCATGCCGTACTTCACAAAAAGACCGAGGCTTTCCCATTTCTCTTCGTATTCTTTTCTTTCCCGGTTAAAAATTTCTTCCAGTTTGTCCGCTACTTTTTTTGTGATATGGTTGTTAATCTTTTTTACGTTCGGATCTCCCTGGAGATAACTGCGGCTCACATTTAATGGAATATCCGGACTGTCAATCACGCCCTGGAGCAGCATGAGGAATTCAGGAACGATATCTTTTACTTCATCCGTAACAAAAACCTGGTTGCTGTACAACTGGATTTTGTCTTTCTGAATCTCGTAAGTCTGTTTGATTTTCGGAAAGTAAAGTATGCCCGTGAGGTTAAAAGGATAGTCCACATTCAGATGTATCCAGAATAGCGGAGGTTCATTAAAGGGATATAATTCTTTATAGAAAGCCTGATAATCTTCCGTACTAAGCTCGCTTGGCTTGCGTGTCCAGGCAGGGCGTGTATTATTAATTTGTTTTTCCTCAAAGAAAACGGGTATGGGCAGAAAGCGGCAATATTTTTCTAGGATACCTCGAATCCGGTGATCGTCCAGAAATTCTGTGGAATCGTCAGAAATAAACAGGACGACATCGGTGCCTCTTTCAGTTTTGGGATCTTCAGTTAGATTATATTCCGGGCTGCCATCGCATTCCCATTTCACGGCGGGCTGGTCTTCTTTATAGGATTTGGTGATGACTTCCACCTTGCTGCTGACCATGAAGGATGAATAAAACCCAAGACCGAATTTGCCGATAATGGCGTTTTCGTTCTGACCTTTATATTTATTTACAAACTCTTCAGCTCCCGAAAGGGCTACCTGGTTCAGGTATTTATCTACTTCTTCAGCCGTCATACCAATACCCTGGTCGGAAATAGTGAGGGTTTTAGCTTCTTTATCGAGCTTTACATGGATGGGCAGGTCTCCGATTTCGCCTTTGGCTTCCCCCAGGGAAGAGAGGGTTTTCAGTTTTTGAGATGCATCTACCGCGTTGCTAATCAGTTCTCTAAGAAATATTTCATGATCGCTGTACAAAAATTTCTTAATGATGGGGAAGATGTTTTCTGTCTCTACCCGAATACTCCCTTTTTGCATAGATGGCTGTTTTAGGCTTGCCGTTCAAACAGAGTGCCATTGGTGTTTGTGCTGACATCATGTCGGTTATCGTTGACGGTTGACCGTTGACCGATGACCGACCGCCAACGGCCAACAGCCAACGATTTTCCTTTCGCTATTTCCCTAAAAAGCTTTACTTTCGCAGCCCAATTATTTATTTTAAACAAAAACAGGGAAATGAACAATTATGAATTGATGGTGATTTTTACCCCTGTGCTGTCTGAGGAGGACTTTAAAGCCACCCAGAACAAATTCACTGCCTTCGTTAAAGAAAACGGCGGCAAAGTGGTGCACGACAATCCCTGGGGTCTTAAATCACTGGCGTATCCCATCCAGAAAAAAACCACTGGTTTATACTGGGTAATGGAATATTATGCGCCATCCGACTTCAATGAGAAACTGAAAATTCAGATTCTCCGCGACGAAACCGTGTTACGTTTTATGGCTACCAAACTCGATAAATACGCCGTCGAGTACAATGCCAGAAAGAGAAGTGGTGTACCATCAGGAACAGAAAAAGCGGAGGCATAATATCATGGCAAAGACCAACGAGATCAAATACCTGACCGCGATCAAGACCCAGCAAAGGGCGAAGAAATTCTGCCGTTTCAAAAAATACCACATCCGTTATGTGGATTATAAAGACGGTGAATTCCTGAAAAAATTTCTGAACGAACAGGGTAAGATGCTTCCGCGTCGTATCACGGGTAATTCGCTGAAATATCAGCGTAAGGTAGCCGATGCGATAAAGAAAGCAAGGCAGATGGCCATCCTCCCATACGTAACGGATTTATTTAAGTAATACTTTCCTTTCGGCTAAGCCGGAGGATCAAATAATTAATAATGGAAATCATTCTGATTCAGGACGTGGATAATCTTGGCGCCGCCCATGAAAAGGTGAGTGTAAAAAATGGTTATGCGCGCAATTTCCTGATTCCACAAAAAAAGGCGATAGAAGCCAGTCCGTCCAATCTTAAACAGCTGGATGAGAAAATCAAACAGCAGAAAAAGAAAGAAGAAAAACTACTGGCTGAAGTTAACAAAGTAATCGAAGTACTGAAAGGCTCCCCGTTGAAAATCGGTGCAAAAACCGGTACCAGCGGAAAGATTTTCGGAAGTGTCACTTCCGTACAGTTGGCCCGCGCCATACGTGACCAGAAGGGTTATGAAATCGACCGGCGGCGTATTCATATTCTTTCTGAAGTGAAAGAACTTGGGACTTACAAGGCAAAGGTTGATTTTGGCCACGGCAATGAAACTGAAGTTGAATTCGAAGTAAGCGCCGAATAATAGTCCTCCAAAGATTTTGAATCCCGCTTTTAGCGGGATTTTTTCTTTCAGGCCGGACCTTTTCTCCCACCTATGCCCGATGTACAAAATTTTACTGATTTATAAAAATTACTATCTTTACAATCGCTCTGTTATTCTAGTTATAAGCTGTGCTGGTGCCCTTCTTTAGATAGGACCATCGTTCATTGTAGCTACGAAGTTTAGAGTTGTTTTTATCATTTTTAATTTTAGCACAATGAACATTTATGTTGGAAACCTCTCCTGGCAAATGACCGATGAGGATCTGAGAAGTCTTTTTGAACAACACGGAGCTGTTGGTTCTGCAAAAATCGTTAAGGACAAAGTTTCAGGCCGAAGCAAAGGCTTTGGATTTGTTGAAATGGAAAACGATGCGGAAGCGCAGGCGGCCATTACGGCACTTTATGATTCAGAAGTAATGGGTCGTAAGATTATAGTGAATGAATCCCAGCCTAAACAACAGGGTGGCAGTGGCGGCGGTTTCAAAAAGAGAAGTTTCGGAGGCGGAAGCGGAGGTGGTGGTGGTTACAAGAAAGGTGGCTTCAACCGTGGAAATGGCGGTGGTGGCGGCTTTGACAGGGACTATTAATCTTCACACCATATTGATTTATTGAAATCCTTCCCGCCATAGCGGGAGGGATTTTTTTTGAAAACATGGTCATGACAAAAAATGTCAGCTTCTCTTTTTTACTTTGTACCCTGATCGTTTTGGTTTTACTGATCGCCTGTCACAATCAGGAAGTAAAGCAACCAGTAGTCGCTGTAAAAACTGACTCTCTTTTAAACCGGGACGCATCTTTTAAAGGTGCATTCAGTGATCAGCAAATCCTTTTTCTGGATATCAGCCGAGTCAAAAAAATTCTCGGTGATTTCCCATTGCTCGGAAAATACGCTTCCGAAGTTCAACAGTTTTATAAATACCGTAATAATAGATATGCATGGTACGAAAAATCGGGACTCATAGAAGATGCCGGTAATTTATACACGCATCTTAATAATTTGCAGGACGAAGGCATCCTGGAATCTGCCCCTTACATAAAAAGCCTGGACAGTCTCATCAATAATCCGGCAGTGACCACCAGGCCGGACTCCGTGCTGGAAATACTGCTGACAGCCGAATATCTTTTTTATGCAGACAGGGTATGGAATGGAATCTCAGAAAACCAAACCACTAAACTGCAATGGTATATTCCCAGGAAAAAACTCGATCTGCCTTTTATCACTGACTCCCTCATCAGGGATACTTCAGCGCCACTTTTCTCTGATAATTACAGTTTCCGTCAATACAATATGTTGAAAGCAGCTTTGAAAAAATACAGGCAACTGGAAACGTCGGCTGAATGGAAACCGTTAGATGTTAAAAACAAATTTAAACTCAATGACCGTTCGCCTGATATTGTTCTTATCAGAAAAAAATTATACGAATTGGGAGATCTTAAGCAGGACAATGGCAGTGAAATATTTGATGACAGCCTGCAGGCCGCTATCAAATCATTTCAAACCCGCTATGGAATGACAGCAGACGGAATCGCAGGTACTGTGTTTTTACGTTATCTCAATACACCGTTACGGGATTATGTTCGGAAAATTATTATAAATATGGAGCGTGCACGCTGGTTGCCCCTGGATTTAAAAAGTCATTACCTGATCATTAACATCCCTTCATTCATGCTATACGTCTTTGATGACGATACCTTAGATTTTTCCATGAACGTAGTGGTAGGCAAGAATGTTCATAAAACAGTTTTATTTTCCGGCGATATAAAGTATATCGTATTCAGTCCTTACTGGGATGTACCCGCTTCCATTCTTAAGAATGAAATTTTGCCCGGAATCCAAAAGGATCCGAATTATCTGAAACGAAATAATATGGAGTGGGTTGGAAACCGCGTAAGGCAAAAGCCCGGACCGAAGAATTCCCTTGGACTGGTTAAATTTTTATTTCCCAATTCCTATAATATCTACCTGCACGACACACCTGCAAAAAGTCTTTTTCAGCATTCCACGCGTGCTTTCAGTCACGGTTGCATACGCCTTGGAGAGCCCGAAAAATTAGCCATTTATCTTTTGAGGAATGATACAGGCTGGTCAGCTGCAAAAATCGTCGCAGCCATGCATAAAGGCGTTGAAAAATATGTTACACTGAAAAATCCTATACCAGTATACATCGGTTATATAACTGCATTCGTTGACGATAAAGGAAGGATCAATTTCAGAGATGATATTTATAAAAGAGATGGAGCATTGGAGAAGATGATTATAAAATAATTATGAGATATGGGTTATGAGATATGAATTTAAATTTTATTCTACTCATAGTTAGTTCAAATCCTATAACCCTTAACCCATATCCCATATCTCATAACCCATATCTCATATCCCATAACCCTATTCAAGTCCAAATAATTTCTGATTAAGTTTCTGCAGTGTCAGGATTTTATACGAAGAAGGAATGAGGACTGACACATTGTGTTTGCTTCCACCATAACTCACCATGCGAACGGGAATACTGGAAAGACCTTCGAAGAGTTTATTCAGAACATCTTTGGTTTCGGCGATTTCATTTCCCACAATGGATACGATGGTCTGGTCCAGCTGCACTTCGGTATTTCCGAAGGGCTCCAGTTCCCTGAGAATATGATGCAGCTGAGTGCCGTTATCAATTGTTACGGATACGGCTACTTCGGAAGTAGTTACCATATCAATGGGTGTTTTATATTTTTCGAATACTTCAAATATCTTCCTGAGAAATCCATAAGCCAGCAGCATGCGGCTGCTCTTGATATTAATGGCGATGATTCCATCTTTTGCTGCAATGGCTTTCACGCCTGATGTGGATGTTGTTTTCTGTATCACCGTTCCCGGAGCATTCGGCGCCATCGTATTGAGCAGTTTAACAGGTACATTTTGTTGCTGTGTTGGCCAAATGCAGGTCGGATGTAAAATTTTAGCGCCGAAATAAGCCAGTTCAGCTGCTTCATCAAAACTCAGTACTTCAACCGGAATGGTTTTCTTTACAATCCTCGGATCGTTATTATGCATGCCATCGATATCTGTCCATATTTCACAAACGGTTGCATGGATGGCTGCTGCCACCAGGGATGCCGTGTAATCGCTTCCTCCTCTTTTCAGGTTGTCTACTTCTCCTTTTGCATTTCTGCATATATATCCCTGTGTAATAAAAATTTTATTTGCCGGATATTTCGCCAGTAATTCCATCAGCTTTGAACGAATGAGTTCCAGCTGGGGTTCATCTTCTTCATCAATCTGCATGAATTCCAAAGCCGGCAACAACACATGCTGTATTCCCTGCTCCTCCAGATAAACACTGAACAGTTTTGTTGAAAGTAATTCTCCCTGGGCAAGGATATCTTTATTCAGGGCTTCACTAAAGGAAATACGCAGAATGATACGAAGGAATTCAAAATGTTCACGGATGATTGATATGGCATGTTCGCGGGCTTTTTCTGAATTCAATAACTGCTGAACAAAATCATGATAATGATTGCTGAGTTTGCTGATTAATTCACCGGCATTCTCTCTTTCAAAGCGGGCGGCGGACTGGCCAATTTCCACGAGTGCATTCGTTGTACCACTCAGTGCACTTAAAACAACGATCTTATTTTCCGGATCAGCTGTAATGAGTTTTGCCACTTCATGCATACGCTCCGGTTTACCTACTGAAGTGCCTCCGAATTTCATAACTTTCATGCGATCCATTTTTGGGACCGCAAATATACAAACGAAAACGCCACCATGGTTTTTAACCGCAGTGGCGTTTGCTATAAAAGTTTTTCTTTATTTTTTAATGATCTTCTGGTTGTACAGGTTGTTATTTACCATGACCTGGATAATGTAGATTCCTCTTGGAAGATTTCCAAGCTGATCAACCATGATACTGTTATTACCATTTGATATGGTGAATGATTTGGTAAGAATCTGTCTTCCTGAATTATCAATCAATCGCAACATACCGTTATCCGGTTTGGCTGCATATAAATTCAGGATAGCATAGTTATCTACCGGGTTAGGATACACTGAGAAACTATTCTCAGGCTGATCCAGTTTCACAGGAATGATTTTGCTGTAAGTATATTTTCCGTCATTGTCTACAACGCGGAGACGGTAATAAATTATATTACCATTGATATTATACAACTGGTCATTGATGCTGTAAAAATGGGTCGGATCCAATGAACTGCTGGCATCTATTTGAGTAACTCCAATAAAGTTTATACCATCCGAACTTCTTTCCACTTCATAATAAGAAGCATTGATTTCTTCTGTAGTTGCCCATGCAACTTTTACATTGTTGGAAGAAACATAGGTTGCACTGAAATCCAGAATGGTTACAGGAAGAACAGTTGACTGACAGAGCTGCATTTTCGGAGGAAGCTGTGCAAAAGGGAATGTTTGTGTAAGAACACCTACAAATCCATCACCCGCACCAAAAGTGGATATTCCGGAAGTACCAGTACTTATGCCGGCTGTTCCCTGGTTAACAGAAGATGCGATATTCAATGCAGCATTTGAAAAAATTACTCCGCCGCCACCACCACCCCCCGGACCATGCTGGGTTGCTCCCACTGCTAAAGGATTATTACTTCCGCCATTTCCGCCATTGGCAGTAGCTGTAATTCCGGCTTGTCCGCTATTTGCAAAAATCAATATGCTACCACCTGCACCGCCACCACCCGATCCATCGATCTGAACGGTACTATTTCCTGTTAGACCATTTGCATTGATAATTCCAACTCCAATAATTGTTGTTGAATTAATAATAACCATCCCACCTCCGGTTGCACCACTGCTTGCGTTACCTCCAGCTGGTATACCAGTTCCGTCATTATTCGAACCGCCGCCACCGCCGCCACCCATGATCAGGCGGTTTGGAGCATAATAAGTTACTATAGGAGTATAGGTTTGAAATGCAGTACCTCCACGGCCACCGGTGAATCCAAAAGAAAACCAGCCATTACCACCCAATCCACCCGCACCACCATTTCCACCACCACCACCACCGGCATTCTGATCATTAGCTGAAGGATCACTGTCTGTAGCTCCTCCACCCGCATTCCCAGGTGCACCACGACAATAACTACCTCCGGGATAACCTTCCACAACATTATCTACAACTGCATTATTAAAATATACATATCTCGGCGTACCAGCAATCCCCTCACCTTTACTTGCATCTGCAAGAATAGATGATGGTTGATAAAAGTCGTTTTTACTTAACCCTGGTGTTGTTCCGCGTAATTTAAACGTTGCGCCTCCGCGAAAACCAGCTCCTGATGCGTTAATAGTTTTACCATTGAAGTCGAGTTGATTCACAGCACTTATTACTGTTACTCCTCCGGTTGATCCATTCCAAAATGGAGTCGTAATGGTTGCACCCAATTGAATATTAAAATGTGTTGACACCCGGATTACCTGGTAAGTATATTGACCAGTTGCTCCGTATGGTGCGTAGGAATAATTATAAGTAAGTCCTGATGCGATATTTAATACACCTCCACCAACAGGAACCGCATTCGTAGCTACTGCAAATTCCATATTCCCGGCCACCAGATTGGTCGTAATCAAACCTGCTCCCTGGCCGCTCATATTAGCTCCATAAAGCGCACTTGTTGTTGAGCCTGGCAAAGTTATTTGTGCTCCCTGCATTTGGATTATCAAAACGATATCACCAGTGGCAATAGGTATATTTCCAAAATTTGCACCTGCACCGATTGCACCCAAAGTGATTGAAGTAGCACCGGCGGCAACAGTTGCCTGTGTACCCGGATAATAAGTATTTTCATTGTTCATCAGTACGGTTGTACCGATCGTAGGACAATTCTGAGCCTGCAGCACAAATCCATTAAGAATGATGAAAACAGCCAGTATAACGGCCTTAATTCCACGCAGCTGCATAGTCTCCCTGCCTGAAGCCTGTATCGCCTGAGCGATCGACTCCGCTTTATTTTTACTGTAAGATTTTACAGTGTTTGGGTAAACTTTTTTCATAGACACGGTTTTTGACACCTTAAGGGTTCCAATTGGCATACCAATTCAAAAAACCCTGATCCTGAGGGAATTAACTTTCAAATTTGAAAGAGTTTTTCCCATTTAGAGAATGCCATTCCTATATTGGATTTCCTTCGCCATTTACGTCTGGCAGAAGTAAGTGTATTAACTTAGATCAAGGCTGAATTATTGCGTTTTTGGGAAATAATCGCTATAGTCCCGGAGCCGGGATTTTGAATCTGTCAGCCAATTTATTGAGCTCATCAACTACGCTGCCCATGAGAGGAATACCATTTTTCATTCTGTCAGTTTCCATGAACCTTTCCGGATCGCCGGGAACCAGCACCTTCTCGAAACCCTTCACAGGATTCGCATTTCTAAAACGTTTAAGCCACTGGTCCATATCTTTTTTAAATGCATATGATTCCCTGAATGCGTCAATTCGCATGGCACCAAAGAAATGTCCGATACCTTTACCCGGCATATTTTCCGGTACCGGTATAAATGCCGGAAAAGGCGGTACCCAGGGACCATAATTCGCACCACTTAATACACCTGAAAAAATATCCACGATGGCGCCGAGAGCGTACCCTTTGTGGCTGCCATGTTCAAAGTCACCACCCAGCGGCAATAAGGCACCGCCAGATTTCAGCTCATGAGGATTGGTAGAAATTTTCCCTTCCTTATCCTGTATCCAGCCTTGCGGTGCTTCCTGATTTTTCCTTTGCAGAATTTCAAGTTTTCCATTCGCAGCGGTTGTGGTTGCCATATCTGCAACAAAAGGTGGTTCATTACCTGCAGGTATGGCTACGCAAATGGGATTGGTTCCTAAAAGTCTCTCGATAGAAAATGTAGGCGATACAAGCGCACTGGCATTTGTCATCACAATCCCGATCATTTCTTCATCGAGCGCTTTCATGGCATGCTGTGCTGCTATTCCAAAATGATTGGAGTTTCTGACTGCGATCCAGCCGCTGCCCACATTTTTTGCCTTGCCGATGGCAAGATCCATTGCAAACGGAGCTACAACAAGTCCCAGGCCTTTATCGCCATCCACGACACCGGTGGATGGTGTTTCATGTACCAGTTTAATATCAGGCCTGGTATTCGCACGACCGGCATCCCATAATCTAACGTACCCGGTTAACCGCGCAATGCCGTGCGAATCAATTCCACGCAAATCGGCCCGGAGCAATCCTGTTGCTGCCAGCGCCGCATGTTCTTCGCCGGAACCTATACTTGCAAATACTTTTTTTGTAAACCTCCAGAGCTGTTCATATTCAAAAGATTTTTCCATGCATCGTTATAATAATTTATCTGCGAGTTTCATATTCACCGGATCCCAGCGTATGATCTTATTCTGAAAATAACTTTCATTCGCTGCGAGGCAGGGAGCTGCCGCTCTGAATCCAAATACGGGATCTTCGATGACAGGTGTTCTGTTACGCACACCTTCAAAGAAATGCCCGAAATGTTCAACGTCTGCATTAAAATCATCCGGCGCTCTGAAAACAGTATCCGGCTCTGTCTGATCTTTCTGATCAGCGTCTGACCATTTCTGATTGTATGCTTTCAATAATTCATCCTGCATTTTTTTAGGATAAGTTTCAAGTGCATCCCAGCCACCAATACCCGGAGCTTTCGACATTTTATGATGACGAATGGAATATCCGTCTCCTTCAAGCGTCAGCACACCTTCAGATCCTATGAACTGGGTTCCTTCTGATTCACTGTTACCGCTGATAAAATCCACCCGAAGCATAACCTGAAATTCCGGATGATCCGCTGTTTTTGGATATTGCATGACGCCTGCCATCACATCGGGTACATCGCGGCCATCCTGCCAATAACAGGTTTGTCCGGATGCATATATTTTTTCAGGTCCTTTTGAATTGGTGATTACATTGATTCCCGTTAAAAGATGGACAAAAAGATCACCTGCCACACCCGTTCCAAAAGCACGGTAATTCCTCCACCAGAAAAACTTTTTCGGATCGTAGGGTTCATCTTTCATTCCCGTGATATATCGTTTCCAGTCGACAGTCGCTGCTGAAGCATCGGTCGGCATGGTATATTCCCAGGCACCCAGGGCACTCTGCCTGTCGAAATTCGCAACCACCATGGCCAACTGACCGATGGCACCATTTTTTATAGCTTCGCGGGCTTTAAGAACCCCCAGACTGCTTGCCCGCTGACTGCCGATCTGCATGGTTTTGTTGCTTTTTTCCCAGGCCTCGATCACTCCCTGTCCTTCACTGATTTCATGCACCATCGGTTTTTCACAATAGACTGCCTTACCTTCTTTCAGGGCATCGATAGAAATGCGCGCATGCCATAAATCGGCGGTCGCAATAATGACGGCATCGATATCTTTTCTGTTCAGAATTTCTTTGTAATCGGCAGTAACCTGAATATTATTTCCGTATAATTCTTTCGCTCTTGCAAGTCTTCCGGTATATAAATCCGCTACGGCAACCAGTTCGGTTCCCGGAATCTTTAAAGCTGTATTGGTGTCATTATATCCCATGATACCCATACCGATCGTGGCAATCCGGATTTTATCATTGGGAGAAATTTTTCTTGAATATCCGTCCACCCTGTTCTGCCATTGATCAGCAAAAGCTAATGTGGAATTTGCAGCAGCAAGTGCCAGGGCTGTGCCACTCATCTGCTGAATAAAATGACGACGTGAAGAAGAACCTTTCATATGGATTTTTTAAGATGAGGCAGGAAGTTAAGAAAAGAAAATGTCACCCCGGCGGAGCCGGGATGACATTCATTACTTGAGTAATTAAAAAGGAAGGTCGTCTATTGGTGCGGCCATTTCTCCAGTAGCAGGCACGCCCGATGTATTGCCGGAAGAACCTGAATTATAACTGTCATTTCCTCCAGTTTCATTGGTATTGCGGCTTCCCAGCAATTGAACTGATAAAACCCGGAGCGTTAGTGAAACACCCTGGGTGCCATCTGATTTCTGATATGTGCGCAGATCAGGTATCCCTTCTGCATATACCTGGGTTCCTTTTTTCAGATAAGGCGCGATCGCTGTTCTGTCCGTCCAGTAAGCACAATCCACCCACACTGTTTTCTCTTTCTGATTTCCCTGTGCATCCCGGAATTTCTCCGTATGCGCCACATTGAAATTGATCACATTTTTACCATTCACGAGATTGGTCACGCAATCTTTTCCAAGATTTCCGATGACTTGCATTTTGATCATAACTTAAAATTTAGCTGCGTACTTAATAATTGTTTATAAGGCAATTTACAGGTTTTGAGAGGCCTGTAAAATACTATTTTCAGGGAATAAGTATCTTTGACGCTATGAGCAGAAAAGGAAAGGTTCTGGTGGCCATGAGCGGAGGTATCGACAGTACCATCACTGCCCTCATGCTGAAGGATCAGGGTTACGAAGTGATTGGCATTACGATGAAGACCTGGGACTATGCCGGCTCGGGTTCATCCAAAAAAGAAACCGGTTGTTGTAACCTGGACAGTTTCAATGATGCCCGTATGGCAGCTGTTCAGCATGGCTTTCCGCATTTTGTACTGGATATCCGGGATGAGTTCGGCACAGCCGTAATCGACAATTTTGTTGAAGAATATCTCGCAGGGCGTACTCCCAATCCCTGCGTCATGTGCAATACGCATATTAAATGGCGCGCCCTGCTGAAAAGAGCGGATGCACTGGATTGCGAGTTTATCGCCACGGGTCACTATGCATTCATACATCAGCATGAAAATGGACGATTTTTCCTCAGCAAAGGCGTAGATGAACAAAAAGATCAGAGCTATGTGTTATGGGGACTGCAGCAGGATCTGCTCAGCCGAACCATGCTTCCACTCGGAAAATATAAGAAACCTGAAATCCGTCAGATGGCCATTGATTACGGTTATCCGGAACTGGCAAAGAAAAGTGAGAGTTATGAAATTTGTTTTGTACCGGACAATGACTATCGCGGATTTCTGAAAAAGAAAATACCCGGACTTGAAACTACTGTTGAAGGAGGTCATTTTGTTGATGCAGGAGGAAATATTATCGGCAATCACCGCGGTTATCCATTTTATACAATCGGCCAGCGTAAGGGTCTTGATATTACATTCGGGAAACCGGTATATGTTACCGCCATTCACCCTGAAAATAATACCGTTGTACTTGGAGACGAAAAAGATCTCGAAGGAAGGTCGCTTATGGTGTCCGGGCTGAACCTGCAGAAATACGAAACAGTTCCGGAAGGGATGGAAGTAATTACAAAAATCCGATATAAAGATAAAGGAGCGTTGAGCAATATTTATGCAGAAGGAAATAAATTACGCGTGCATTTTTATGAACCGGTAAAAAGTATCGCACCCGGACAAAGCGCCGTTTTTTATGAAGGCGATGACATTATCGGAGGTGGAATTATCACTTCAAAACTTAATTGAGATATGGGTTATGGGATATGAGTTATGAGAGCATTTGATCTTAACTCATAATTCATAACCCATATCCTATATCCTATATCCCATAACTCAATTAATAATGAAACAACACTATTACAAAACCAACCTCCGATGGACCGGCAATACAGGTAAAGGCACCGAGAGTTACCGCGGATATGAAAGAGCACATACTATTTCAGTAGAAGGAAAACCTGTCCTCGAAGCTTCTTCAGATCCATCCTTTCGGGGTGATAAATTAAAATACAATCCTGAGGAAATGTTTCTGGCATCTCTCTCCTCCTGTCATATGCTCTGGTTTCTTCATTTTTGTTCGGTAGCATCCATTATTGTTTTGGATTATATTGATGCGGCCACAGGAACGATGCTTGAATCAGATGATGGCAATGGAAAATTCTCAGAGGTTATTTTGCATCCGGTGGTCAAAGTGAAAGAAGAATGGATGATAGAAAAAACGGCTGCTCTCCACGACAAAGCACATCATTTTTGTTTCATTTCAAACTCAGTTAATTTCCCGGTGCGCCACGAAGCAGTTGCGAATTTTTCTTCCTGATCCAGTTTAATCTTATACACTTTATTAACAACAAAAAAATGGCCAATGGTCTGCTCCTCGCATCGACCATCGACCTCTCGGGCTTAAGGGTACTTTTTTACTAATTATTAATTATCAATTATTAATTACTCGTTTGTCGTTCAGCGTTCAGCGTTAAGCGTTAAGCGTTAAAAAGTGGATTCAGTAACCAGTTATAAACCTGGCTTCCAACATTTAAAAGGGGGTTAGAGCTGGGCTTCGGCGTCTTCTCCACATATTCAGATCCTTCTACCCTCACTTTAACAGCAACCACATTATTTTTTTCAAAAGAACCAGATAATTGCATTTTAAGCTTGGCACAGGTCAATTCTTCCAGTGACCATATTATAGTAGCAACTCCGGTTATTTTAAGAAAGAAATCTTTTCCTTTTTTAAAGAAGTCCAGTTTCGCAGGCATTTCCCTTGAAAAAGACTCAATAATTTGTGTAGGCCTTGGAATAATGAACCAAATATTTCCTTCTCCATCTACTTCAGTAATACGTGCAATATGTGTAGGTAAATTAACCAGTGCATTTGATTCAGACATAAATAATGCATTTTCAAGTTCCTTTATCTTTTCACTTAAAAATGCTAATGGTATATCCTGTATCATGTTTGGTAAGTTTGACTGAATATTTCAATCGCCATACCAAAACGGGAGGATCTGAAACTGAATGTTTTGCAGATTGGCAGGTGTTATTTTCTTCCGAATTTGGGATAATTTTTCCTGAAAAGGTTTTTCAGAATAAAGAATCAATAAAAGGGTCAGTATAATCTTTTATGAATGCCAGGATATTTTCCGGGAAGGGAAAATCATTGCGGTTATGCATAGTCGTTAGCACGACAGATTTCATTCCCGCACGCACTGCAGCTTCAACGCCTTTCGGCGCGTCTTCGAATACCAGACAGCCGGATGGTTCTATATGTAATAATGCAGCAGTCTTTAAAAAAGTTTCTGGATCAGGTTTACTGATCACAACATCTTCAGCACTTACAATCGCACTGAAATATTTTCTTATATTCAGATTATCCAGTACAAAATCTATATTAAAAGGTATGGCCGCCGAACCAATGGCCATGGGAATTTTTTTCTCCCAGGCTTTATCCAGGAGTTCCGGGAGACCCTTTATCAACCGGAGATAGGGCAGATAGGCTTTCTGATATCTTTTTTCCTTTTCGCGCGACCAATATTCCATTTCATCTTCAGAAAATTTCCCCTTCCCAAAAACACGATCCAGTAATTCCGAGTTTTTACCATACATCTGACTTTTTACCTGTTCCGGGCTAAGTCCCGCTTTCAGATCGTTATTAAGTATTTCGCTCCAGGCCCTCAAATGAAATTCCATATCATTGATCATCGTACCATTGAGATCAAATATAAGCGCGCGCGGAAAAGTCTGCATAGGCATCTTTAAATAATAGCAATGCCACTGTCAGAGTCTGTCTCCGGAACAGTGGCATGCAGGGATCGTGATTATCAGATTATTTTATTGCTTTTCGAGTTTAACTGTTTGATTATAGCTGTCTCCTTGTATGCGCAGAATATACATTCCACTGCTTACGACGGATGGCTGCAGGTTAACAAAATTATTACCGTTTTGTGCCTGGTATGACTGGGTGATATAGGTCTTACCCAGCATATCGGTGACTGTTAGAATCAAATTCTGCGGCCTGGATATATTTATTTTCAGGCGGATCTGGTCACTGAACGGATTGCTGTAAATCACCAGGGCCTGGCTGCTATTGTCGGTAGTTACAGGAATTGCTTTACTGTAGGTAAACTTACCATCCAGGTCAACCATTTTCAGGCGGTAATAACCGGTCCCGTTAATGGGCGTTTTGTCGGTAAGGAAATAATTAGTGGTGGTAGACGAAAAACCTTTCGCCTTCACTGTGCCGATACTTGACCAGGTTGCCTGGTCACTGCTTCTTTCCACATCATAATAATTTGAATTTTCTTCCTGAGAAGTTGCCCAGCTAATCTTAACCGAACCGTCGTCATTTTTGGTTGCAAGAAACTGAACCAGTTGCACAGGTAAAGTAGTGGATACTTTAAAAATAATTCCATAAGTGGGATCTGCACTGGTAGTTGCGGGACCATTAATAACTCCAAAATTACAACCTGCCGGTCCGGTACAATTAATGTTATAAAATGCAAATCCGTTATTCGCGTACCCAATACCTTCTCCGTTGAGTACATAAGAATAACTCCATCCTCCAACCGGAGCGGATAGAATACTATAAATACCTGCGACTTTGGGTAAAAACGTGGGGCCATTGGCAAAATCAAGATGCGGTCCTACGACAGTATTTCCTATATCATTATTGGCATTTATGACAGTAAAATTATTTGCAAGCTGGATAGAAGAAGCTGCATCAATATCTACCTGGTCGTTGACAAGAAATGTTTCAACACTGGTCGGATCATTTCCCAGTGTTACGATAACACCAAAAAGCTGGAGGTAAGTATTGACAGACAAAGTAGTCGTTCCATATATGTTTATGGAGATCCCGTTAATTACAACATCATTTAAGTAAGTGCATCCTCCACAGTTGTGTGTCGGATCCGAACTGGCTCCGTTTTGCACCATGGAAACGTCCGAATTAATATTTATTATGCAATTGTTACATGGATTGGGTGGCTGAAGTCCTGCCTGCCAGTAACGTATATCATCCAAAGTGTAATGTGACGGATTAGATGTAATTGAGTTGTAGGTTATCTGCCCTTGCGAAGTGAACGAAACAAAAAGAAATACCACAGCAAAAATCTGAATGTAAAATTTTTTCATAATCATTAGTTAATCGGTTCGTCAGTAATGCACAGAAAATTTCCGGGACGATTTTATACAAAGGCATGCAACAGATATGGAATCTTCTTTCGGAGGGTCGAATCAGGCCTTTAAATGGATGGGATTTTTAAAAAGTGTGTTTCTAAGGATATGTATGTAACAAAAATAGGATTCTCCCATGAATTAAAAGCGAAGGACATGGAATTTTATCTACATTTTTCAATCTATTTCATTTCGTGTAAAAAATTGCCGGTCCAAAGCGTAAATAATTGAGACGCAGATCGTAAAATTCCTAAGGGTTTTCTCTTATTGATTTATTTCCGGATGGTCATTGAACAATATGAAGACAGGGTATACCATCCGTTTTGAATGTTACCCTGTCGTTAGAAGCCAGGATTTATTTCCGGTTTTTCGATTTCTTAGATTGCAGTCTGAATTTTATTGCTTCTCCAGTTTAACTGTTTGATTATAACTGTCTCCCTGTATATGCAGGATATACATTCCACTGCTTGCAATGGAAGGTTGCAGGTTGACAAAGTTATCTCCGCTTTGTGCCTGGTATGACTGGGTGATATAGGTTTTACCCAGTATATCGGTGACTGTTAGAATCAAATTCTGCGGCCTGGATACATTTATCTTCAGACGTATCTGGTCGCTGAACGGATTACTGTAAATTACCAGGGCCTGGCTGCTGTTGTCAGTAGTTACAGGAATTGCTTTGCTGTATATGAATTTACCATCCAGGTCAACCATTTTCAGGCGGTAATAACCGGTCCCGTCGATGGGTGTCATGTCGTTCAGGAAATAATTACTGGTGGTGGTCGAAAAACCTTTTGCTTTTACAGTACCAATGCTTGCCCATGTTGACTGATCGCTGCTTCTTTCCACATCATAATAATTCGAATTTTCTTCCTGTGAAGTTGACCAGCTGATTCTTACTGAGCCATCATCGTTTCTGGTAGCGAGGAATTGAACTAAAACAACGGGAAGTGGTGTAGATCCTGTGAATATCAGGCCAAATGTAGGATCCAGCGTCGTAACTGCCGGTCCAAATACTAATCCGGCTCCACAGGTACCGGGAGAACCTGCCACATAGGGCAGGCAGTTTAAGCCATAATAAGGATTTCCATTAGGGGTATATGGTGCGGTTGACTTACCAAGTCCATTGACATCCAAAGTCCAGGTATAATCGAAACCATTCGCATCCGGTGGAATGATGGCATAAAGTCCCGGGCTGACACTGGGATTTCCTGCAGGAAAATCAGTGTGGGGACCCGCAATGGGAAGACCAATATTAGTCGCGTCAATCTCAGTGAGGTTATTGGCTAATATTACCGCCGAGCTGCCATTCAGGTCTACCTGGTCATTTAATTTTATGTTTTCCGTAGAAACCGGATCATTTCCAATAGTAATACTGGAATTGAATAGTTGAACGTATGTATTAAAAGTAAGCGTTGTATTGCCATAAGCATTAATGGTACTGTTATTTATCAACACGTCATTCAACCAGATACCATCGCTGCCGCTGAAATTAATATCCACCCAATAGTTGCTTGAGAGATTGGTCGATGTTGGAAATGCGGGAACTCCACCATAAGTATAAACACCGTTGGGGTCCGGCGTTCCATCCTGCAATGCAGTTAATACGCCATTGGTAACACCCGAAGTAGCAAAATATGAATGATCTGCCAGATAATTTCCATCTGAAAAGTAAACAGCTATAACATAGGTGGTTCCAGGTACGGCTGTAAAGGGAATTGCGAAATCCTGGGTCTGCCACCCGCTGGCCGTTTCACCGGTAAAGTTTACGGTCCTGATGACACCACCCGTATTGTCGTATAAAATTCCGGTATGCGGTCCGTTCATACCCGGCATTTTGTAAAACCTGGCCCCGTTTATACTGCCAGCTACAGAAGCTTGAAATCTCATACCCAGCGTAACCGGTAAATCATTAAAAACTCCGCTCACAGGAGTCTGGCTGGTAAATACTGCAGAAGCCACCGGATTCACAGCAGTACTGAATCCGCAACATTTGACCATGGTAACACTCGAAAATATTTTTATCGTACAATTATTACAGGGATTAGGGGGTTGAATTCCTCCCTGCCAGAAACGTACATCATCTAATGTGTAATTAAAAGGATTCGAAGTGATCGAATTATATACCTGGCCCTGTGAAAAAATTGTAGTAAGTAATATGACTGAAGTAAAAACCGGTGTGTAAAATTTTTTCATAAACAATAATTGATTAATCAGTTGTTATCTTTTATGATTATACAGTTCTTATCTTTTACCGGAATATTTTCAAGGAGGATTTTAATCAACAGGAAAGGAAGCGAAATAAAATCAGTTTTCGAAGGGATGAATCAGGACTTAAACCACCTGTTAAATACCATCAATTCTTTTGCCAACTCCTATAAAATGAAAGGAATAAAGCAATTTCTTAATCATACTAAGGGTTTACTCTTAGAGATTTATTTATGAAACTTTTATTGGCCTAAAGACAGGCGTCGAGAAATGCAGTTTTAATGGCAACAGAAAATGGGGAAGACTGGTCTGTCATTCGTTCAGGATGCCATTGAACCATAAGGAGCCAGGACTTATTCAGAGGATCTTTCCACTCCATGGCTTCGACGATGGAGGGTTCGCTGTATGCCGAAATTTTAAGGAGATCGCCCGGCTTGTCGACCGACTGGTGGTGTGCGGAATTTACGGTGCCCAGTTCCAGTCCGCAAATATTAAAGAGAAGGGTGTTGGGGATTACCCGGATAAAATGTGTCTGATCCACCCCATTTTTTTTACCATGTGCGGTAGATGAGAGTACGACCGGAATATCAGGAACCAGGGTTCCTTCGAGGAAAACATTGATCAGCTGAAGTCCCCTGCAGATTCCGAGAACTGGTTTTTTTGATGAAAATGCCTTAGCGATCACCTGGTATTCAAACTGGTCTCGTTCCGGAATGATTTCTTTTAGCCCATAATCCAATTCAAATTCAGGCTTACCATATAATTTGGGATGCAGGTCTTCTCCGCCACTGAAAATCACTCCATCACATTCGTCCATTTCATCCGCGTTTTTATTATACAAACTCAGTTTTACAACTTTGACGCCAGTTTCCGATTCCACCCATTTGCGGTAATTTTCGAATTTCCTACAATCGGTAATGCCAATGAGCATAATTATTAATTATCAGTTATTAATTATTAATTGTTTTAATAGGAATTTACACTCCCATACTCCCATACTCCCATACTTTCCTTACAGGTGCAAAGTAAAGACCGATCCTTCATTTTCGACAGATTGAACCTGGATATTTCCCTTATGCAGGAGAAGGATCTGCTGGCATAGACTGAGACCGATTCCACTGCCGTTTTTCCTGGTACTGAAGAAAGGAATAAAAATCCGGTCCATCAGGGAAGCCGGAATCCCGCAACCGTTGTCTGCCACTTTTATATTGATCTTACTGCTTCCTGCCGCCGAAAATGCAGAAAGCTGGATCCTTGGTTTGGGTTTGTCCTTCACGGCTTCAATTGCGTTCACCAGTAAATTGATCAGTACCTGTTCAATCAGTGTTGCATCGAGTTCGTATGACAGATCCGGATTTTGTAAAATGATTTCCAGTTCCACATTTTTCTGTTCAAGGGTTGGCAACATGAGTTGATGCAAATTTTCAAACATGTCACGGAGGTATACTTTTTTTACTGTCGGAGAAATGATTTTATTGAGATTCCTGTATGTTTCTGCAAATTTCAAAAGCCCTTCACTCCTTCTTCTGATCGTTTCGATTCCCAGTTCAAGGTCTTCCACAGCTGCCGGTTGCTCCAGCATAAAATCAGTGGCTTTCTGTAAACGGCTCAGCATGGTATCTGCGAGAGAAGAAATCGGTGCCACGGAATTCATGATTTCATGGGTCATTACGCTGAGTAGTTTTTGCCAGGCTTTTGCCTCTGTTTCATCCAGCGCTTCGTTCACATTCTGAAACGCAGCCAGTTTGTAGGTTTTATTGTCTGTCTGAAATCCGGTAGCGGATGCCAGCACTTTTACAATACCATTATCTTTTGAGATAGAAAGAATCTTGCCGGCACCGGGTTGCAGCTGATTGATTTCCTGGAAAAGGTAAACGTCTCTTTTTTCCAGGGAATGAAGAGTTTTCAGATATGGAATTCCGAGAATTTTTTTTAGGGAATCATTCATCCATACCACGTCCCCGCTTTCCACTTCATAAGAAAGAATACCTGTTTCAACCAATTCCAGAATTTTCTGAAGATAGAGATATTGGGTTTCTTTTTCACGGCTGATCACTTTAAAAGTGCTGTTGATATCATTGAACCCTTTTCGCATGGTTTTCAGTTCATCCGGTGCATGGCTTACATCAAAATGCCTGGAGAAATCACGATAGTGAATGGATTCAACGAACTGTTCGAGTTCATCCTGGGTTTTTCTGAAAAAACGGTAGAAATCAGAAAACTGCCAGGCAATAACCGGTACGAGGATAATGAGATAAATATACTGGGCCTGAATTACGGTGATGGATGCCAGGCAGAGCACCAGGAACATGAAAATAACGCGGACAAGTATGCGAAGTTCGAAACGTTTAAACATGGTTGACGGTTGACGGATGACGGTTGGCCGTTGGCGTTAGGCGTTACGCTTTAAGCGTTAAATATCATATTTGCTGAGCCTGCGATAAAGTGCTGTGCGTGTAAGGCCCAGTTCTCGCGCAGCGCGCGATATGTTTCCCTGATGCTTTTCAATTACTTTCAGAATGGTGTTTTTCTCAATGGTGCTTAGTGTGAAATTACTATCATCCTCCTCAGCCATTTCCTTAACGGTTTCCAAAGGTGAAAAGATGATATCTTCTGCCCGTATCTGATCTCCTTCACACATGATCACAGCTCTTTCTATACTGTATTGAAGTTCCCGCACATTTCCCGGGAAATGATAGGCTCTGAGTTTTTCAATGGCTTTATTATCCAGTTCCAGGGAGCGTTTCAGATATTTACCCGCATACATCAGCGCAAATTCCCTGGCAAGTGGCGGAATATCGTCCGGTCTTTTTCTGAGCGGAGGCATGGTGATCTCCACGGTGTTGATACGGTAGATGAGATCTTTCCTGAATCTCATTTCGTTGGCCAGTTCGGAAATGGGCAGGTTGGTGGCACAGATCAGGCGGATATCCACCGGAATCAGCAGGTTGGATCCCAGTCTGGATACCTGCCTGTTTTGAATTACCGACAGGAGTTTGGCTTGTTGCTGAAGTGTTATATTCCCGATTTCATCCAAAAATAAAGTACCGCCGGAAGCCATTTCAAAACGGCCCGTGCGATCATCACGTGCATCTGTAAACGCCCCTTTTTTATGTCCGAATAATTCACTTTCGAATAATGTTTCGGTCAGTGCGCCCACATCAACTTTTACAAATTGCTTTGCAGCCCTCCCCGATCTTTCATGAATCATGCGGGCCATGAGATCTTTTCCGGTACCGTTTTCTCCCATGATCAGGATATTGGCGTCTGTCGGAGCAATTTTTTCGACTTTACTCAATATATCTCTCATCGGGGCTGACTGACCAATAAATGGCGTTTGACCCTGACCTGCGGGTGCATCATAAGATTTGGAAGGTACCGAGCCATCTTTTTTCTGCAGCGTTTCACGTATTGTAGCCACCAGCTTTTCGTTATGCCATGGTTTCACGACAAAATCCAAAGCACCCTCTTTCAGGGATCTGACCGCCAGGTCAATATCACCATAAGCAGTTATCATAATCACTGAGGCTGCTGCGTCCCATTCCCTTATCTTGCGCAACCAATACAATCCTTCGTTTCCCGTATTGATGGCACTGTTAAAATTCATATCCAGCAAAATCAGGTCAAAATGATTTTTATATAATATTGACCTGATATTTTCGGGGTTTTTTTCTGTGAGGACCTCCGCGGCTTCTGTTTTTAAGAGCAACCGTACAGCGGTCAGAATATCCACGTCATCATCAATAACCAGGATACGCGCATTTTTTAAAACCATAGCCGTTAAAAATATTCATGCGAAGATGCAACAAAACAATGCCACAAGTTTACTATAAGATAAGATGGTGACAATTAATTTTTTAAACATAACCGGGTCCGAAAGGCCTGTATCGAAACCGAACAGTTCCTGTATCAGAAACGACCGGGATGACCTTCTCACTATTTATAAATTGTTGTAAATCATATTCCTTAGGTTCTGGCACGTGGTTGCATTTATGGTTTCGTATTTTCAAAGTTTCAGCTATGATTATATCACCGGGTATTTTCATACCGGGTGCTTTTATAAAAAATATTTCAAGCAATGGTAGACAGGGTTATCAAGAAAAAGAGATGGTCGACGAAGAGACTTCTGACAATCGGCGGTATTACCGCCCTTGTATTGCTGGCTTTTGGCAGTTATTATTTTACTTCCGGCAAAAGCCGCCTGAATGTGGATCTTGACAGAATCACGATCGCCACTGTAACGAAGGGACCTTTCCAGGAGACCATCCCGGTAAACGGGGTCGTTCTGCCCATCAGCAGTATTTACCTTGACGCAACAGAAGGCGGCCGGGTGGAGGAAAAATATGTGGAAGACGGCACTTTTATGAAGAAAGGTGAACCCATACTCCGGTTATCCAACACGGATCTTGAACTCAGCCTGGCTAACCAGCAGACTTCAGTATATACCCTGCTTTCTAATATGCGCCTTTCCAGCGTAACCGCCCAGCAGAATACCGTCAATAAGCTTACCAGCCTGGCAGATGTTGAAAGTTTTTACAGAGAAGCAGAAAGGGTATATACACTGGACCAAAAGCTATACGCCCAGAAAGCCATTGGTTATCAGGAATTTAAACAGTCAGAAAACAACTATAATTATTACCTGCAGAAAAAACAACTTACCCAGCAGATTCTTAAACAGGATTCTGTTTCTGTAAACCAGCAGGCATTGCAGGATAAGCAATCTTATGAAGGAGCCCAGAAAACACTGGCTATTCTGAGCAAAAAAGTAGGTGACCTGATCGTGAGATCGCCGGTTGAAGGACAACTGACTTCACTGGATGCGGAAGTGGGGCAATCCAAGACTGCCGGCACTCGTTTGGGACAGATTGACGTGTTAACCGGTTTCAAAGTTCGTGTTGACGTGGACGAACATTATATCTCCAGAGTATTCAACGGACTTATGGGCAAATGGACAAATGGCGACACGACTTATGATCTTAAAATTTTTAAAGTATATACTGTATCTACGGGAGGTCACTTCCAGGTGGATATGCAATTCGTTGGGCCGGCTCCAAAAGGGATCCGGCGCGGTCAGACTTTACAGATCCTACTGGCACTCAGTGAAGAAAAAGTGGCTGTTCTTGTTCCCCGCGGAGGTTTCTATCAGCAGACGGGTGGCAACTGGATATTTAAGGTGAGTGAAGATGGTAAAACTGCATTCAGGGCCGATATACAACTGGGCAATCAGAACCCGGAATATTATGAAGTGTTGGGTGGATTGCAGCCGGGAGATAAAGTGGTGACCAGCAGTTATGAAAATTATGGAACCATGCAGGAGCTCATTCTCAAAAAATAATTCTCAATCACAGTATAAAGTAAAAAACAATGATAAAGATTCACGATCTGGAAAAGATCTACAGAACAGAAGAAGTAGAAACCATCGCCCTCAATAAGCTTTCATTCCAGGTGAATGAAGGTGAATTCGTAGCCGTGATGGGTCCGTCTGGTTGCGGTAAGTCAACCTTATTGAATATTCTCGGCCTGCTTGACGATCCGGATAGCGGAAGCTTTCTTTTCAACGGTATCGAAGTGGCTGGCTTCAATGAACGCAAAAGGGCCGATCTCAGAAAGAGAAACATCGGCTTCGTGTTCCAGAGTTTCAACCTGATCGATGAACTTACTGTTTTCGAAAATGTAGAACTGCCCCTGATTTACCTCGGCGTTAAAAGTGATGAAAGAAAAAAACGTGTGGAAGAAATGCTGGATAAAATGCAGATCATGCATCGCCGCAATCACTATCCCCAGCAATTATCCGGCGGTCAGCAGCAAAGGGTTGCCGTGGCCCGTGCCGTGGTTAACAAACCAAAACTGATACTGGCGGATGAACCGACAGGAAACCTGGATTCATCCAATGGTAATGAAGTAATGGAATTGCTCACGGATCTGAATGAACAGGGTACAACCATAATCATGGTTACGCACTCAGAACACGATGCCCGGTACAGTCACCGGATCATCCGGATGCTGGATGGACAAACAGTGACTGAGAACATACTTGTTTAAGGCTGACGCCTTAAACAAAGTATGGGAGTATGGGAGTATGGGAGTATGGGAGTGTGGAAGTGTGAGATCAAATGTCAAACCTCAACACTTCCTTAAGAAGGCAGGCGTTATCGGTCAACCGTCGTCGGTCAACGGTCAACGATTATCTATTAATGTATGATTAAGAATTATTTCAAAATCGCGTTCAGAAATCTCTGGAGGCACCGTGTTTTCTCCCTGATTAATATCCTGGGGCTGACGGTGGGGATGACCGCCTGTTTCCTGATTTTTCTATATGTGCGTTTTGAATTAAGCTATGATAAATTTCATTCCAAAGGCGACCGGATATACCGGATCGTATGCGACATCAAAACACCTACAGAAACCATGCATCCGGGAGGTCCGTCCTGGGCCGTGGGTCCTCATCTTATGGGAGGTTTTCCGCAGGTAGAGGCGGCTGTACGAACTACTGATGACGAATTACTCGTGAGAAAAGGCAATGTCAAATTCCAGGAAAAAAATTCTCTGTGGGCTGATTCTTCTTTTTTCCAGGTCTTCGATTTTAAACTGATAAAAGGAAATCCTAAAACAGCACTTAACGAACCGCTCAGCATTGTTTTTTCTGAATCCGCGGTAAAAAAATATTTTGGTGACAAAGATCCCATCGGTCAAACCGTATTACTCACGGGTGATGGATTCACGGCTAAAATCACCGGTGTGATGAAAGATATTCCGGAAAATTCGATGATCAAGGCCGACATGATTGTATCCATGAATACTTTAACCCGCAAACTGAATCCGGGACTCGACGACCAGTGGGGAAATTATGGAAACAGAACGTATGTTCTTTTAAGGCCCGGCGCAAATGCAGCAGCATTTGAAAAACAAATTCCCGCATTCCTGGAAAAAATGAACGGGACCGAAATGAAGCAGTTGAATATGTATCCTACTTTAATTTTGGAAAAATTCAAGGATGCGTATCTGCGTTCAGATCGTAACGATAGTAACTCAGGAAGCATCAAAAATGTTTATATATTTTCCATTATTGCCGTATTTATTCTCCTGATCGCCTGTTTTAATTTTATCAATCTTACTACTGCGCGCTCTGCCGAAAGAGCCAAGGAAGTGGGCATCCGGAAAGTAGTGGGTGCCGGGAAACAACAACTTACCCGGCAGTTTATCGGCGAATCTGTTTTGATTTGCATGATAGCGTTTATTCTTACCATTGCTGTTGCCGCATTGTTACTTCCTTCCTTTAATCAGCTGGCTGGCAAAACACTCAGCAGGGGAGTTTTTGACAATATGAACTTTATTGGTATCCTGTTTCTTGCAAGTATCGGAATCGGAGTACTGGCAGGCATTTATCCGGCACTCGTGTTGTCTTCATTCAAACCGGTCACGGTTCTTAAAGGAAGATTTACAACCGGGACCAAGGGTATTTTACTTAGAAAAGGCCTGGTCATTTCACAGTTCACTATTTCAATCACACTGATTATAGCCACCATCATCGTTTATCTTCAGATGAACTTTATGCGAAACCAGGATCTGGGATTTAATAAAGACCAGATGATGGTGATCAATTCGAACGGTGATCCTGCCAGGGATGCTTTCATGCATGCAGTATCATCCTTACCAAATGTGAAATCTGTTTCCATGTCGTCCAGCGTGCCGGGCGGAGGCAATATGGGAGCTTATTCAAAAATACAAAATGTAAAAGGGGATATGCAGATCGCAAACCTTGATCTATATTTTGTGGACTTCGATTACCTGAAACAATTTGATATAAAAATGGCAGCCGGCCGGAGTTTCTCAAGGGATTTTATGACGGATACCACCCATGCGATGATCCTTAATGAAGCGGCAGTGAAGATGTTTGGATACCGTTCACCAATGGATGCCGTTGGCCGGGATTTTAATCAATGGGGAAGGGAAGGCAAGATCATTGGAGTGATGAAAGATTTTCATTTTAAGTCTTTGCAGGAAGTAATAAAACCACTTTCCATGCGCATTGAACCGAATGGCTGTTCCCTGATTTCAATCAAGGTTTCAGGAAATAATTTGCCGGGAACGATTTCTTCTATTGAGAATAAATGGAACACCCTTATACCTGCGAGGCCCTTCAGTTATTTTTTCCTGGATGAATATTTTGATAAACAATACAAGTCTGAACAGAGATTTGGAAAACTGTTTTTGAATTTCGCCATCCTGGCTATTATTATATCCTGTCTGGGCCTGCTGGGTCTCGCTTCTTACAGTACGATGCAGCGAACCAGGGAAATAGGGATACGGAAAGTGCTGGGTGCATCGGTAGGAAATATTGTAAACCTGCTTTCAAAAGATTTTTTGAGGCTGGTTGGCATTGCCGTTATCATAGCATCACCCATTGCATACTTCTCTATGCATAAATGGTTGCTGGATTTTGCATACAGGATTCCGATTTCGTGGTGGATATTTGTTACAGCTGCCGTGACAGCAACACTTATAGCAATAATTACTGTCAGCTTTCAGGCCATCAAAGCAGCGGTTTCGAATCCGGTGAAAAGTCTTAGGACGGAGTGACGGATGCCGGATGACGGCCAACCGCCAACGGCCAACTGAAAATAAATATTAAACAAATTATGATAAAATTAGAACATATATCAAAGTGGATAAACCAGGGAAATATCCGGAATTTCATTCTGAAAGATATCAACCTGAATATTAAAGAGGGTGAATTCGTTTCTGTAATGGGTCCATCCGGATCAGGCAAATCAACCCTGCTCAATATCATCGGCATGCTCGACACGCCTTCTGAAGGAGATTACGATTTCATGGAACAGGAAGTTTACAAGCTGAAAGAAAAACAGCGTTCCAATCTGTATAAAACACATATCGGCTTTGTATTCCAGGCATATCACCTGATTGATGAACTCACAGTATATGAAAATATTGAAACTCCGTTGATCTATCAGGACGTTAAGACTTCTGAACGCAAGGCTATTGTCGCGGATATTCTCGACCGTTTCCAGATGGTAGGAAAGAAAGATTTGTTCCCTACCCAGCTTTCCGGCGGTCAGCAGCAACTCGTTGGCATAGCAAGAGCGCTTGTTGCAAAACCCAAACTCATACTGGCTGACGAGCCGACAGGTAATCTGAATTCAAAACAGGGAGAAGAGATCATGGAACTTTTTGTACAACTCAATAAACAGGATGGCGTAACCATTATTCAGGTAACACATTCTGAAAAAAATGCCAGCTACGGAAAAAGAATTATTCACCTGCTAGACGGACGCATTGAAAAAACGGTAACCAATTAAAAGAAGAAATGATGAAGCGGTACAGCAGTTGGGTTTTTATTTTTATTCTGATTTTTCATAATTCAGGTTTTAGTCAGGACAGCACAAAATTCCTTTCTATAAAGCAATGTGTTGATCTCGCCATCAAGAATAATCTGCTGGTTCAGCAAAGTCAAATAACGCTGGAAACGAACGGTGTTACATTTAAACAGGCCAAGGATAATTTACTTCCACAGATTAGCGGAACTGTTTCACAGGGGAATAATTACGGAAGGAGCGTAAATTCCACCAATAATACATATGTTGATCAACAGAATAGTTCCGGAAGTTATTCACTCAATGGCAACCTTCTTTTATTCAACGGTCTTCAGCTGCAAAATGCCATCAAACAAAATGCATTGTTCTATCATGCCAGTAAGATGGACCTGCAACAGCAGAAAGATAATATTACCCTGCTGGTATTAAATGCATATCTAACGGTGCTGAGTAGCCAGGAGGCCCTTGGCATTGCAAATAAACAGGCTTCCGTTGATTCGGCCCAGGTGGCGCGCCTTGCAATTCAGAACGAGCAGGGAGCTATCCCCCCTGCAACTTTATCCGATCTACAGGGTCAGTATGCCAGTGATGAGGTAACAGTAGTGAATGCCATCAATGCATTAGAAACTGCAAAAGTGACTTTATTTTCTTATCTCAACGTGCCCTATCAAAAAGACGCGGTGTATGAAATGGTGAATATGAATGCGGATATCAGTGATTTGAATGGCAGTTCAGACAGCATATACCAGGCAGCCTTGCAAACCATTCCAACAATCAAGGCGAATGACCTCCGTGTCCAGTCATTTCAGAAAAGTATTGCAGTTGCCCGAGGTAAAATGTGGCCATCACTTTATTTTTATGGCAATCTGAATTCAAACTATACGAGTATCGCGACGAATACGATTGCGAACAGTTTACCAACACCTGGAAATACCGGAGAGTTTGTTACCATTGGTCCGAACACTTATGACGTACAGGCAAACGGCTATCCGACCGAAAAAACTGCCTTTGTTGACCAGGTAAAAAATAACCGGTTCCAGTCAATCGGTCTGCAACTGAATATTCCGATTCTGAATTATTTATCCTTAAGAAACAACGTGAAAATTGCCAAGTTGAATTATGAAAATGCCAAAATAATTTCCACTTCTTCTCACTACCAGCTGCAACAAATGGTAGAACAAGCCTGGCAGAATCTCCGTTCTGCATACGGACAATACAAGGGTTATGTGGATCAGGTGCGCGCCTATGGGGAGTCGTTCCGTACGGCAGAAATCCGTTTCAATGCTGGTGTACTTACATCCGTGGATTATGTGATCGCAAAGAATAATGTAGACCGCGCCAATCTAAACCTGAGCGCCGCCCGGTATAATTATATTTTCAGAACGAAAATTTTAGAATATTACGAAGGAAGGCTGACTCTTTAAATAGTTATGGGATATGGGTTATGAGGTATGAGATATGGGATATGGGTTATGGATTATGGATTATGAGCGATTGTTGAAAATATTATTCCAATCCATATCTCATATCTCATATCCCATATCCTATTTAAATGCGTTTAGCGTTAGGCGTTTAGCGTTAGGCGTTAAGCGTTACGCTTAAGACATCCACTCCTTCAAACAAAACCCGATTTTTTCTGTCTCTACCATGAAACCATCATGGCCGTAAAGTGAATCGATGCTGATGAGCTTGCTGTCAGGAATGTTATCAGCCAGGAATTCCTGTTCTACGATCGGACAAAGGATATCACTTGTAATGCCTACGATCAGTGTTCGATGGGTAATGCTGCTAAGTGCTTTTTTCAGGTCGCCGCCACGGTTCCGTGCAATATTATGGCTGTCCATTGCCTTGGTCAGCAACCAGTAACTATATGCATTGAAACGCCGCGAGAGTTTATTTCCCTGGTAAGATATATAGGAAGAAGCCCTGTAATTATCCAATTTATTCGGATCAGCATCTGTTTGTTTTTCTTTCATGATTGCATAGTTCCTATATGTGATTATTCCTATACCCCTTGCAGCACGGAGACCCCTGGATCCAGCCTCTTCATTCCGGTCCATCCAGGTAGGATCGGCTTCAATAGCGAGGCGCTGGGCTGTATGAACAGCAATTCCCCATGCACTTTCTGCAGCAGAAGTGGCGATCAGAAAAAGATCACGGATTATAAGAGGTTCCATCAAACTCCATTCGAGCGCCTGATAACCACCCATGCTGCCTCCCATCAGTAGTAGAATCTGCTTTATGCCCAGGTGCTTACGTAACAGAATATGCGCTTTAACCATATCCCGGATGGTAACCATAGGAAAACTGCTGAAGTAAGTCCTGCCAGTATCGGGATCTTCACTAAGAGGTCCGGAACTTCCATAGCAGGAGCCTAAAATATTGGCACACACTATGAAATATTTCTCCGGGTTCACATAACGATGATCTCCCACCATGCCCGGCCACCAGCGGATTACATCTGAATTAGCAGTAAGTGCGTGACAAATCCAGACAACATTATCCCCCGTTGCATTCAGATTGCCATAAGCATGGTAACCTATCCTGATTCCGGGTAAAGTCTGACCGTTTTCAAGGGTAAAGGGATGGTAATGAAGAAATTCCTCCATGCTGAAGATTCAAATTTTATGAATGCAAAATAAGGACATGCATGAATTACCTTTGCAAAAATCTTTTTTATGTTCCATGTTGAAGTCTTCCGCGTTAACAATGATTTTGGATTTGAAGGAAAAGATGCCAGTGGTCATACCGTGAAAATGGATTCAAGTCCTGAAAGCGGCGGACATAATTTCGGCATAAGGCCAATGCAAATGTTGCTGATGGGTCTGGGAGGCTGCAGTGGGATCGATATTGTATCCATTCTGAAAAAACAAAAACAAACCGTTGAAGAATTCCGGATTCTTATTGACGGAGAAAGAGAGGCTGGTAAAGATCCCACCCTATGGAAATATATTAAGATTATTTTTGAATTGAAGGGTAATATCGAACCTGAAAAAGCCAAGAGAGCCTGTGATCTTTCCATCGAAAAATATTGTTCTGTTGCGGCTACACTGATGGGTGCAGGTTGTAAAATTCACTGGGAAACTAAAATCATATCCTAAACATTTTAATATATGTCCTTACACCCCGTATCCAAAATGATCCGCACCCGAGTGGAGCAGACCAATGAAATGGAACATTCCTCACCGTTGTTTCTTACCAGCAGTTTCAGTTTCGACAATGCGGAAGAAATGCGTGCTGCATTTGCCGACGAAAATGACGACAATATCTACAGTCGATTTTCCAATCCCAGCGTACAGGAATTTACTGACCGCATGTGTGTACTGGAAGGAATGGAATCAGGATTCGCCACTTCTTCCGGAATGAGTGCTGTCTTTGCATCCATACTGACTTTTCTCAAAAAAGGAGACCACCTGATTTCATGTAATGCGATCTTCGGAAGTACACATACTGTTATTACGAAGATTCTGCCTAAATATGGCATTGAATATACATATGTACCGGTATATGACATTGCATCATGGGAAGCAGCGGTACAGGATAATACTAAAATGATTTATCTGGAATCACCGACAAACCCGGGGCTGGATCTGATAGATTTGAAGGAAGTAGGCGATCTTGCAAAAAAACATGGCCTGATTTATTGCGTTGACAATTGTTTTGCAACGCCCATAGGACAGCTTCCTGTTGAATTTGGCGCCGACCTGGTAGTGCATTCTGCAACCAAATGGCTTGATGGACAAGGACGCGTGCTTGGTGGAATAGTACTGGGCAGTAAAAAGCTCATACATGAAATATATCTTTTCTGCCGGAGTACCGGTCCGGCCCTTTCTCCCTTTAATGCGTGGGTCCTGAGCAGAAGCCTTGAAACCCTGGAAGTCAGGATGGAGCGTCATGCATCCAATGCATTTTACCTGTCGCAGCAATTGCAAAATCATCCGGCTATCAGCTGGCTTAAATATCCTTTTCTCGAATCACATCCTCAGTATGCGATTGCAAAAAAACAAATGAAAAACGGTGGCGGTCTCTTTTGTTTTGAACTGAAAGGCGGATTGGATAACGGAAGAAAATTCCTCGATAATCTGAAAATGCTTTCGCGCACCGCCAACCTCGGCGATACACGCAGTATTGCTTCTCATCCGGCAAGTACAACACACGCCAAATTAACCGAAGAAGAAAGACAGGCAGTTAATATAACGCCGGGGCTTATACGCATTTCCTGCGGACTGGAACACAGGGATGATATTCTTAATGACATCTTACAGGCGTTATAGTTCTTTTAATGTGGCGAATACGGAAATGCTGGGAATTAAAAAATGGGGAAATTAAATGGGGAAATGATAATGTGGGAATGTGGATTTATGCGTTAGATATTTTTCTTTGCTGATATAATAATTTTCGAAAGGATCGCAATGATCTGATTTACTTCACTCATCAACTCATGCTGAAATCCTGCTATGTCTGATTTTTCACAAACTGACAGCCAATAAAGCGATTCACTCGCTTCTTTCGCAGCAATTTTCATTTTATGTATGAAGTCCGACCTGCTCTCTGCCTGTTGCGCTTCTGAAATATTTGCACCAATCGCCATTCCACATCTTATCAACTGGTTTGCAATCGTTGTTTCTTTTTTGAAATAAAGTGCCTGACAATAATTTCTAATACCGACCGAAAAATTGATGGATTTGTTCAGGATGATATTCTCTTTCATTATTCAATAATATTTGATCCTTAGGATGATCAATATTATTGCAAATCAAATAGATCTTTGAAGTGATTACACCAGAAATAATTGCTTATTTCTCCTTTTCATCTTTCATTCCCACATTATCATTTTCCCATTTAATTTCCCCATTTTTAATTCAGTACATTTCCGTATTCGTCACATTAATTGTTATTCCCCCCATATTTCTCCTTTCCCTTCCAACCATTGTTTAACCGATTCAGTTGTTACGGATTTGGGTCTTTCCAGAGAATATCCCAGGGCCCGGTCCCAGCAAAGGCTTGCGAGTACGCCGAGGGAGCGGCTCACGCCAAATAAGACGGTATAGAATTCATATTCCACCAATCCGAAATGTACGAGGAGGGCACCGCTGTGCGCGTCTACATTTGGCCAGGGGTTCTTTATTTTACCGAGGGATTGTAATACAGGCGGAACGGCCTCATATATATTCCAGACAGTTTTTACAAGTGAATCATCGGGAAGATGTTTTTTCCCGAATTCCATCTGGGCAGTGAAACGGGGATCTGTTTTCCGCAATACCGCATGCCCATAACCCGGAACCACTTTCCCGTCATTAAGCGTTTTTTTCACGTAGGCAACAATCTGTTCCTGCGTAGGCAGTTCAGTATCCAATTCTTCGCGCATTTCCAGGATCCATTTGATCACTTCCTGGTTGGCGAGCCCGTGAAGTGGTCCTGCCAGTCCGTTCATGCCCGCTGCAAAACTCAGATATGGATCGCTAAGTGCAGAACCCACGAGATGGGTTGTATGCGCACTCACATTACCACCTTCATGATCTGCATGTATAGTCATATAAAGCCGCATGAGTTCATGAAAAGTATCGTTTTTATACCCCAGCATATGGGCGAAATTTCCGGCCCAGTCAAGCAGGCCATTGGGTTGAATATGTTCCCCGTTTTTATATTTTCTTCTGTAGATATAAGCTGCTACCCTTGGCAGCCGCGCTATCAGATTCATGGAATCGTCAAATACCGCTTCCCAGTAATCTTTTTTATTCAGTCCTTCTGCATATTTTTTTGCAAACTGACTTTCCGTTTGCAGGGCCATGATCGCAACGACAAATTGCGTCATCGGATGAGAGGAAACCGGTAAAGCTTCAATGGCATCAAAAACATAATTTGGAACGTGACTGCGGCGTTGCCAGTTGGCCGTTAGTTCGTGCACATCTATTTCATTCGGAAGTTCTCCCAAAAGCATAAGATAAAACAATCCTTCCGGAAGAGGCTCACTGCATCCGGGCGCTTTGGGAAGTTTTTGCTGAATTTCAGGAATGGAATATCCACGAAACCGAATGCCCTCCTGCGGATCGAGCAAAGAAGTTTCCGTAACCAGTCCCGTCATACCACGCATCCCGCTGTAAATCTGTGACAGGGTAACTTCTCCTATTTTTTTAGAACCATGTTCTTTGAGAATATCCTTTACTTCTGCATTCAGGCTATCCGCTTTGATTTTAAATTTTTCCTTAATGGTCATGCCGCACTTTTAAAAGGATGATCTGGTATAGTGGATAAAGTTAAACCATGAATGTTGTCGGAACAAATGATTGAATCTGAATGTTTAAAATTAACCGGGGATTAATATTCATTTCGGGGCTTTCCAGTAGAGTCCAAGTGCTACGAAACTAAAAATAATATTGGGCATCCATGCCGCCAGCATGGGAGAAAAATTTCCTTTGGTTGCAAAGGTTACAGAAAACTTATCCATGATCACGAAAAGAGCCGCCATCACGAGACCTATTGCGAGTAAAACACCGCTGCCACCTCTTACTCTGCGCGTTGCAATCACTGCTCCCATCATGGTCAATATAATAACTGAAAAAGGAGTGGCATCGCGGTGGTATCTTTCTTCCTTATAAGTATTCAGACCTTCAGAACCGCGAATTTCTTCCAACCTTATAAAACGAATAAGTTCAGGTGTTGTAAATTTATCTTTCAGGTATTCATCTCTTTTCAATTCCTCCGGTTTTACATTGAGATTAATATTCATGGAAGGAATCATACGGGCGGTTTCTTTTAAACCATCGTTGGTATGTTCAACCACATTCGTCAGTGCCCAGTTCTTTTTAGCTGTATCCCACCGCATGAATTCAGCACGCAGATTATAATATACATGGTTGTTTTTAATTTTTGAAAGAAAGAATGCTCCCGCTCTTTTCAGCGTCGTATCATAATATCGCAGACCAACATATGTATCCGTATTCACCCGTAAATAAAAATTATTCGAATGATACAGATCTCCATTATAAGTGCTTCGCGGATCAATATATGTTGACTGAAAATTGGTCCTTATCTCATTTGCTTTGGGAACCCAGAACTGGCTTGCAAACCAGAAAAATGTTCCGAGTATGAAGGCGCCCACAACATATGGCCGGAGCATACGGTTATAACGAACCCCTCCGGCCAGGATGGCAACAAACTCCGACTGAGCTGCCATCTTTGAACTAAAATAAATAGCCGCAATAAAAACCATCAGCGGGAAAATCATAGACATGATAAAAGGAATAAATCCGAAGAAATAATGTGTAACAATTCCCCAGGTACTTAATCCGGATTTAACAAAATCATCTGCTTTCTCACTGGTGTCGATCACCACAGCTATCACCGTGATTGTGAGCATGGTGAACACGAAAGTGGTCAGGAATTTCTTCAATATATACCAATCCAGTTTTTTCATGCTTTCAAGGCCTGCAAATTAACTCTTCCCGCTTTAACCACCCGTCACTTTTTATTGTTTTTAGAATGACTTTACCATATATCTTCGCAGGCTTAAAACTTTTTTAATGTTTGTTAAGAAAAACTTATGGCTGTTTGCCTTATTGATTTCCATTTCATATTCAGGACTTTCACAGTCTGTTGGGAACTATGATCAGCATGAAGCGTTTGCTCCTATATTCTATCCTGCGTATGGAGATGAAGTAAGAACAGCTGCGGGAACACCCGGTTCAAAATACTGGCAAAATGAAGCAGATTATAATATTCATGCAACCCTGGATGATGTAAATCATCAGATTTCAGGCAATGTGCAGATTACCTATAAAAATAACAGCCCCGAATCATTACCTTTTTTATGGCTCCAGCTGGATCAGAATATTTACAAACCGGATTCCCGCGGTGAGGTAACAACTCCGGTTGAGGGTAGTCGTTATATGAATATAGGATTCTCGGGAGGATATGCGATTCAATCTGTTTCCGTCAGTTATCAGGGAAGAGAACAAAAAATTCACTATATCATTAACGATACAAGGATGCAGATTTTTCTGCCGGAGGCGATGAAGGGTCATGGTGATTCCCTGAAAATAAATATTGTTTACAGTTTTGGAATTCCTGAACATGGCACAGACCGGATGGGGCGAATGGAAACTTCCTACGGTTGGATCTATACGATCGGACAATGGTATCCGCGCATGTGTGTTTATGACAATGTTCTCGGATGGAATGCACTGCCATATATCGGTGCCGGTGAGTTTTACCTTGAATATGGAAATTATGATTTCACCATTACAACTTCTTCGAATCAGCTCGTGGTTGCATCAGGGGAACTGATGAATCCTTCAGAAGTGCTCACACCCGATCAGATGAAACGCCTGGATGCAGCCCGTAACAGTGATAAAACCGTGATGATCCGTTCGGAAGGTGAAGTAAAAAATAAATCAGGCAGATTGTCGAAAAGTAAACTCGTTTGGCATTTCAGATGTGATCATACGCGTGATGTCGCATTTGCTTCTTCCACTGCTTTCATCTGGGATGCCGCAAGGATAAACCTGCCGGATGGAAAAAAATCACTCGCTATGTCGGTCTATCCGATTGAATCTGCCAGTGATTCCGCCTGGAAAAGATCTACGGAATTTGTGAAAGGAGCCATCGAAGGATATTCTTCCAGATGGTACCCATATCCTTACCCGAATGCAGTAAATGCAGCCGGCAATGTAGCTGGTATGGAATATCCCGGAATTGTATTCTGTCATGCATCTTCCAGGGGAAGAGAATTATGGGGTGTTACCAGTCATGAGTTCGGTCATACATGGTTTCCTATGATTGTCGGAAGCAATGAGCGAAAATATCCCTGGATGGATGAAGGCTTCAACACTTTTATCAATTCGGTGGCAAATCAGGATTTCAATCATGGCGAATTTTTCAGGAAACCCCGTTATCCTGAACGGGCAACCCGATTTTTCCAGCCAAATTCCGAATCCATCATGACGATCCCTGAAGTGACGAATGGCCGGTATCTCTCTGTGAATGCTTATGAAAAACCAGGAATGGGCCTGCAGCTTTTGAGATATGATATACTGGGTGAAGAAAGGTTTGATTCAGCGTTCAGGTATTATATCCGAAGCTGGGCATTCAAACATCCTACACCGTGGGACTTCTTTCATGCCATGGAAAATGGCAGCGGTGAAGATTTGAGCTGGTTCTGGCGGGGCTGGTTTATTAATAACTGGAAATTTGATGTGGCAGTAACAAACGTGGAATATCAACAGGGTAATCCGGTGAATGGAGCATTGATTACAATTCAAAACCGTGAAAAACTTCCGATGCCTGTAACGGTAGAAATAAAAGAAACGGGAGGTAAAACCGGAAGGGTCAACCTTCCTGTTGAAATCTGGCAGAGGGGCGGAGAATGGAAATTCTTATACCCATCCACACGAACAATCGAATCTGTGACTGCCGATCCTGACAAGATGCTGCCTGATATCGATGAGAGTAATAATGTGTGGAAAGGTAATTAAGCCTAAAGCTTAAAGCATAAAGCCTAAAGCTTAAAGCCTAAAACTTCTTTTTGGATCTCCGACTATTATATTATAAATCATTTCTGTTACATTATTAATAATCCCCGCACTTTTATACTTAAAAGGTTTTAGGCTTTAGGCTTTAAGCTTTAGGCTTATTAAAGTCGTTCCCTCAAAATCCCCATCTGTTGTGACTTCCAGCCGGAGAAATCGCCTGCCAGGATATGCATTCTTGCCTGTTGCACGAGATGCAGATAGAATGCAAGATTATGTACACTTGCGATGGTAAGCGCTGTGAGTTCTTTACTCTTCATCAAATGACGGAGATAGGCTTTACTGTATTTATTGCTGAAAGAGCAATCGATCCCGTCATCGATAGCAGAGAAATCATTCTCCCATTTTTTATTATCAATATTGATCACCCCACGGGAAGTGAACAACATGCCATTTCTTCCGTTGCGGGTGGGCATTACACAATCAAACATATCGATACCAAGACTGATGCATTCCAATAAATTCCAGGGAGTGCCTACTCCCATCAGGTACCGGGGCTTCTCAGGCGGTAAATGCTCACAGCAAAGAGCCGTCATAGAATATAATTCTTGATCCAGCTCTCCCACACTTAATCCGCCGATGGCATTCCCGGGTGCATTTTTTGAAGCAATATATTCACAGGATTCGCGACGGAGATTTGCAAATATCCCACCCTGGACAATGGGAAAAAGATTTTGCGCATATCCATATCTGTCAGGCATTTCATTGAATCGTTTTAAACATCTGTCGAGCCAGCGGTGTGTCAGGTGCATGGATTTCTCCGCATATTCGTACCCTGTTCCAAATGCAGGACATTCATCAAATGCCATGATAATATCCCCGCCAATACTGCGCTGAATATCCATTACTTTTTCAGGGCTGAACATATGGGGTGATCCGTCAATATGAGATTTAAATATGACTCCTTCTTCCGAGATCTTCCTTGTTCCAGCGAGGGAAAAAACCTGGTATCCGCCACTGTCGGTCAGAATTGGGAGATCCCAATTCATAAAACTGTGTAAGCCGCCGGCTTTTTCCAACACTTCAGTTCCCGGACGCAGATAAAGATGATAGGTATTTCCAAGGATGATTTTAGCGTGAATTTCCTGAATCAGCTGGTCACCAGTAACGGCTTTTACGCTTCCTGCCGTGCCAACAGGCATAAATATGGGAGTCTGTATTTCGCCATGATCAGTACGCATCAAGCCTGCACGTGCCGACGAAGCGGTATCTTTCCCGCTTAATTCGAATGATAACTGGGCCATAGTAGAGACGCAATTTAAGGCTTAAAGCCCAAGGCCTAAAGCATAAAGCCTAAGGCATAAGGCGTAAGGCCGAACGCTTAAGTATTTCTGTAAATTCCAGCTTTGGAATCTGATTTTAAATTGTGGTTATACAAAAAAATCGCAACAACGATACAAAATAAGCGTTAGGCTTTAAGCTTTAAGCGTTAGGCTTTAAGCCTGAAATCCGTATTTTTACCATCCCTAACTAACTGTGGTTCGATGTTTAAACTGCCCCCTTATCTCTCGGTGAGTGAAATCTGGTTTACCCTTTTCTGCTTAATCTGTTTTATCCAGCTTTTTTATTATGTATGGTTTTTTCTGCGTCTTGCATTTTTCCGAAAACCATCCAAGGATAAATCCCAGCAACATCCTGTAAGTGTAATTATTTGTGCAAGGGATGAAGCCATGAACCTGGCTTCAAACCTTCCGGGTGCGCTTTCCCAGACTTATCCAAGTACCCACGAAGTGATCGTTGTCAACCATAATAGTCAGGACGATACGCGTTATCTGCTGGAGGAATTTAAAAAAACCTTCAAGGGATTGCACATTGTAAACCTTGAATATGAAGCCAAAGGAATTCCGGGTAAAAAATACCCGTTGAGCATGGGCATTCGCGAAGCAAGGCATGAAGTGATGTTGTTAACAGACAGCGATTGTATTCCTGTAAGTGAATTTTGGGTTGAAAAGATGCAGGATGGATATCAGGAAGGTACGCAGATCGTGCTTGGATATAGTCCTTATACAAAAAAACCCGGCATCCTGAATAAGCTCATACGGTTTGAAACTTTTCATTCAGCCCTGCAATATTTGTCTTATGCACTGGCTGGTCAGCCTTATATGGGGGTTGGAAGAAATCTTTCATATAAAAAAGAACTTTTCCTAAGAAATAAAGGGTTCTCTTCCATAAACCATGTACCAGGCGGTGATGACGATTTATTTGTCAACAAAGTAGCTACAGCGGCTAATACAAGGATTGTAATTGATCGGGAATCTTTCACGATGTCAGAATCAAAAAAAACATTCCGGGAATGGGTACGACAGAAAACCCGTCATTATACGACCGGTAAATATTATAAGACAAGACATAAATTTCTGCTGTCACTGTATTCAGCAAGTCATATTTTATTCTATCCGGCCTTCATTCTCAGTCTCTTTTATTTTCACTGGCAATGGACTCTGTCTGTATTTCTTCTTCGTTTTCTTATTCAGGGAATTATTTATTTCCGTTGTATGAAAAAACTGGGCGAGTCGGATCTTTTTCCCTTCTGGTGGCTGCTGGATCTGTGGATGATTGGATATTATATCATCTTTGCACCTTCATTATGGAAGAAGCCACGCGCGGAATGGAGGTAATCACCCGTTATTTTTCAGATTTTACAACTGAACAAATTCGCCAGCTGAAAGCCCTGGAAGCAGTTTACCATGAATGGAATGCGCAAATAAATGTTATATCCAGGAAAGATATCGGGAGTCTTTATGAAAAACATGTTCTTCATTCTCTGAGTATTGCCGCTGTTTATAATTTTCCTCCTGGCTCCCGGGTGATTGATATAGGTACGGGTGGAGGATTTCCGGGTATCCCGCTTGCCATTATCTTTCCTGAATCCCAGTTTCAACTCGTAGACAGTATTGCAAAAAAACTAAAAGTCGTGGATGCTGTGGCCGATGCTCTTTCTCTCACCAATATCTATACAGAACATATCCGGGCTGAAGAAATTAAAGGGAGAAAATTTGATATTGCTATATCGAGGGCGGTAGCTCCGTTAAAAGCCCTCTGGGCATGGTCCAGACCCTTATTGAGACCACAAAACATTCATTCAGCCAATGAAAATCCCGGAACCCTGCCGGATGCCAGTGGGCTTATCTGTCTCAAAGGCGGTGATCTCGCCGCAGAAATTTCTGAAAGCGGTACCAGGCCAAAAGTTTTTGACATATACGAACTTTTTCCCGAAGATTCTTTCCGGGAAAAATATATTCTTCAGGTTCCCTACCAACGTAATGTATAAATGATCCTGTTTTTTCTTCAAAAGAAAGGGTGTTTATACTTATTCCGGTAATTCTGTCCCAGGTAATTTTATCGTTGACTGATGACCGTTGACGTTTGACCGTGTTTACCGCAAGCAGCCAACCGCCAACTATAAACCGCCAACTAATGATTAAAATAGCTATTGTAGAAGACAATCCGGACATGCGTAAAACGCTGGAAAAAATAATATCAGGGGCAGGGGAATTTGAACTGACCGGAAGTTATAGTGATGCGCAGGAAGCCATTGTACTGATACCATTTACAAATCCCGACATAGTTCTCATGGATATCAACCTCGGGAATAATGGGTCAGGCATTGAGTGTATCCGTAAAATAAAACCTGATCATCCAGAAATGCTGTTTATGATCTGTACAGTTTTTGATGACGACGAAAAAATATTCGAAGCATTGTGTGCGGGCGCAAATGGCTATATGCTGAAAAGAACTTCTCCTACGGAGTTAATTCGGTCCATAAAAGAAATGTATGAAGGCGGTGCTCCAATGAGCGGACTGATTGCAAGGAAAGTAGTGAGTGTTTTCCAAGTTAATGATAGTGGCGGATGGGGATGGAATCCGCTGCATGCAAAAAAAGGAAAATCACTGCCTGTTTTATCAAACCGTGAAAACGAAATTCTGCAATTGCTTTCACGCGGATTACTATACAAAGAAATTGCATCTACTCTTTATATCAGTTCCGAAACGGTGCGTAAACACGTGTACAATATTTACGGTAAACTACAGGTTGGCAACCGTGTGGAAGCCATCAATAAATATTTCAGAAGGTCATGAATTCAGATCCCGACTACCATTTCAGTTCAAGCTTATTATTATTCCGGTTAACATCCGCCATCCGGTGGGAAGCATCGATCTCAATAAGCCTGAGATCAGTAAGCCTGTGGTTCACTTCAAATTCATATGAAGGGCTTGTCCATTTCCAGGGTTCGAATACCAATCGCGGAATTTTTGTATCCTCTACCGGTTTGATTCCAAACATCGAATAAAGAGGAATATAGGCGAGTTCTTTACTTCCATCCTTATATTGAAGAAACACGTCGATAGGCATGGGAACCTGCCCGAGCATGCGAAGCCTGACCCTGGTTTTTCCGTTTACTTCCCACAAACTGTCAATACCATAGTCCACTTTTTTTATACTCTTGATCCAGAAATCCTTATACCAATCCAGTTGCAGATTACTCACTTTCTCTGCAACGCGGAAAAAATCATCTGCATTTGGATGTTTAAAACGCCATTCGCGGTAATATTCGAGTAATATCTTATTAAGTACCTGATCACCTACAATGTATCCGAGTTGCACCATAAAGACCGTACCCTTATAATAACTCGTTAAACTGTAACCAATGTTTGTACTAAAATAATCAGCGTAAGTGGTCATAGGTTCCTGGAAACTACTTTTTGCCAGGTAGAAATAATTGTTGTATTCCCTTTTGAATGTCTGGTCTGCTGAAGTATCCTTATTCAGGAATCCCCAGTTGCGGGCCGCCGCATATTGTGTAAATCCCTCGTCCATCCATGGGTATTTGAGTTCATTTGTTCCCATCATACCCTGGTACCAGCTATGCATCCACTCATGCATCCAGCCTCCGGCATCCTTTAACAAAGTAGCCATGGGATATTCCATACCTCCATCACCGCCATGAATAAACGAATATTGTTTATAGGGATAAGCTCCATAAGTCTGTTCCATATAGGGAAGTGCTTTTTCGGCCACATCCAGTATGTTTAGCCATTTCTTTTCCTGCTCGTTTGTTTTTTTATACAGCAGATGAAGAGTAAGGTCATTCCGTATTTTTTTTGTTACATGAATAAATTCAGGATCTGCGGCCCAGACAAAATCGTGTACGTTGGGCGCAAAAAAATGCCAGTTCAGTTTTTCACCTGCGGGCCTTGTTACCTTACTTCCTTTCATTTCATAACCATATCCGATTTGTTCCGGGTTTTGTAAATAGCCGGTGCCGCCCAGGATATAGGATTTATCAATATGGATATTCACATCAAAATCTCCCCATACTCCATAAAATTCGCGGCCGATATAGGGAGTCGCATGCCAACCTTCATAGTCGTATTCGCAAATCTTGGGATACCACTGACTCATGGAATAACGAACTTTAGTATCGGGATTATCACGGCCACTACGCCGGATTTGAAGTGGAACCTGTGCTTCGAATTCCATTTCAAAATGAACCGTTGAATTGGGAAGAATCGGTTTAGTCAGATTTACTTCCAGAATTGTTTCTTCCACCTGAAGGGGCTGGATGACCCCGTTCATTTTTAAAGAAAGTATTTTCTGATAACCGATTTCATCCGGATTCAAATGCTGGATTCGGTCCTGTACCCGTAGGTCCCAATCAGGCTGGTCATTGATCATGATTTTACCAAGCTCGCGGCTGCGATTGTCCATCATACTGTTAGGTTGAAATGCATTCCAATACAGATGGTAAAAAACTTTCCTCAATGTGTCGGGAGAATGATTGGTATAATCCAATTGTTGTTTGGCGGTAAATTTATTGGTCACAACGTTCATATCAATATCCATGACGTATTTCACATGCTGTTGCCAACGATCGGGCTGGGAAAATCCAAAGGAGGTAAAACTTTGCAGGATCAGAGTAAATATGATACTGCGGAATGGCTTTCTGAAATAACAATAGTGCATATTTTTCTACGTTAAAAAGTCAAAAGGAAATAGTAAAAGTAAAAATCTTACTCATTTTATGTTCTTTATAAATCCGGCTAAAATAAATCCTATTCAAATATTATCCATTGCCTTCGATAACCAAAACGATTTCTCCCTTAACGCCTTTTTCCCTGAAATGAGCAGTGACTTCTTCCAAAGTTCCGCGAATATTTTCTTCAAAAATTTTACTGAGTTCGCGGCTTACAGTGCATTTCCTGGATAAGCCGAAGTAGCCGCTGAATTCTTCAAGTGTTTTTACCAGGCGTAACGGTGATTCATAAAAAACCATGGTTCTTTCTTCTGTCGATAATTTTTTTAATAGTGATTGTCTGCCTTTTTTAATTGGCAGAAATCCTTCAAAGCAAAAACGGTTCATTGGAAGGCCACTATTTACAAGGGCCGGTACAAAAGCGGTGGCACCCGGCAGGCATTCAACCCGGATATTCACCAGAATGCATTCACGAATTAACAAAAAAGCAGGATCCGAAATACCCGGCGTTCCCGCGTCAGTTAAAAGTGCCATCACCCTGCCCTGCAATAACTGATCCACCAAATGTCTTAATACCTTATGTTCATTGTGCTGATGATAAGGCGTAAGCGGTTTAATTATCTTATAGTGATTCAGCAGCTTGAGTGAGTTTCTTGTATCTTCTGCGAGTATAAGGTCGGCTTTTTTGAGTACCTCAAGCGCACGAAATGTTATATCCTGTAGATTTCCTATTGGTGATGGTACGAGATATAACATTTTAGTATGGGAGTATGGGAGTATGGGAGTTTGGGGGTTTGGAAAATATATTTAAAATTAATGTTTGAGTATGAGAATCAAGTTCCGGCTTTCGTGAATCACACTCCCATTCTCCCATACTTCCATACTCCCTTACTTTCAGTTTATAGTGATTTCATAATATTCCATTACCGGATTAGCCAGTAACTTCCTGCTCGCTTCTTCTGCGATTTTTTTTGCTTCATCAGAAGAAGATGCGTCTACCTGAAGCTGGATCGTTTTACCAATCCGAACATCCTGCACTGTTTTAATTCCTAGATTCTGAAGTCCTCCCATGACCGCCTTTCCCTGTGGGTCCAGCAATTCTTTAAGTGGCATTACTTTAACCTGTACAGAAAAATTCATGCGATCCTGTTTTTGAAGAGCAAAGATATGACAATGTAAAAAAGGAAGATTAACGGCACTGCCATCCATTGGAAAATAAAGACGGAGATCAGTGCAAGCAGGATCAATATTACCCTGGGAACCAACTGAGGATCTTTTTTCCCGCCAAACTTCATTGATACCATGGGAATACGGCTTATCATCAGAAATGAAAGGACGATCACGATCGCATATAATATCCATTTATTCAGTATTAGATTCAATATCCAATTGCTGTTTCTGGTCCAGTAGATTAACGGAAAAGAAGCGACCATCAAACCGACCGCTGGCACCGGGACACCTTTGAAACTCTGTACCTGTGTTGTATCCAGGTTGAAAACAGCCAGGCGATAGGCAGCTGCACATGGCAGAATAAGGGCAGGCAGCAGCCAGATCATCGAAACATCTGCACCATCATCCTGACTCATAAAACTTAATCTTAAAAACTGGTATATAATCAATCCGGGCGCTACTCCAAAACTTACTACGTCGGCCAGAGAATCCAGTTCACGACCCAGCAACGATGTTTGTTTTAAAAGCCTTGCAATGAATCCATCCAGAAAATCCACTATGGCAGCAAGTCCGATGAATAAAGGCGCCAGCCATATGCGTTCAGGAAAATCAGCATATTGTGTTCCTTCAGCAGAATAAATTATGGTTATCCCGTTCTGAAGAATGCAGATCACAGCAATGCACCCGAAGAACAAGTTGAGGAGCGTAAATAAATTGGGGATATGTTTCATTAGAGTGTGAGAGTGTGAGAATGTGAGAGTGTGGAAAAAAATTTTTATAATGATGATGTAAATTGCTGATCCAAAATTATTTTAGGCTTTAGGCTTTAGGCTTTAGGCTTTAGGCTTTAGGCTTTAGGCTTTAGGCCATCTTCATAAACGCTTCAATCTCATCAACAGTAATCGGAATATCTTTCATTAGATCTTTATGCCCGTTCTTAGTAAGCCAAATATTATTTTCGATGCGTATCCCCATTTTTTCTTCCTGAATATAAATGCCTGGCTCTACTGTCAGCACCATTCCCGCGCGAAGCGGCTCGGCACGGGGACCGAGATCATGAACGTCAATACCCAGGTGATGGGAAATTCCGTGGTACAAATATTTCCGGTAGGCTGGCTGCTCCGGAGTTGAATTTTTTATATCCGCCTTTGTGAGCAGACCGATTTTTTGAAAAACAATATCGGCTTCTTTGCCCACCTGAATATGATATTTATTAATCGTTATACCAGGTTTCAGGAGGCTTTTCGCATATTGATGCAAATGCAGACATGCATTATAAACCTGTTTCTGACGCCTGGTGAATTTTCCATTCACCGGAATGGTACGGGTAAGATCCGCATTATAACCTCCGTATTCTGCACCAAAATCCATCAGCACCAGATCTCCGTCCTTACATTCCTGGTTGTTGGAAATATAATGCAATGTGCACGCATTTTCACCGGAAGCAAGGATGCTGCTATATCCTGGACCTGTGGCCCTTTGAGACAAAAATGAATGAAGGATTTCAGCTTCAACTTCATATTCAAAAACACCAGGCCGCATGAATTTCATCACGCGTGAAAAAGTTTTTGCAGTAATATCAACGGCCTGTTGAATCACAACCACTTCCTCAGCAGTTTTAACAGCACGAAGTTCTTTTAAAATGCTGGCGGCACGCAGGTACTGGTGAAGAGGAAATTTTTTCCTGGTCTCTTTAATAAAACGGTACTCGCGTGTTTGAATGAGATTATTTTTCCTGTCATTTTCATTCGAATCAAGGTAAATATTCTTTGCCAGATGAATCCAAACCTGCAGGAGAGGCTCACTGGCATCCAGCCAGACTACTGTGCCGATGCCGGATATTTTTTTTCCGTCTTCTGCCCGCAGTCTTTTACCATCCCACTTTTCTTTTAGTTCATTGGGGCGGACAAGGATCAATACTTCCCTGAATTTCGGATCCGGATGATCAGGAAATAAAACCAGCATGGTATCTTCCTGCACTATACCGGTGAGCCAATAGAGATCGCTGTTTTGTTTAAAAGGATATAACGCGTCTCCATTGGTCGGAAATTCATCATTACTGACAAAAATGGCGATGGAAGCAGGCTGCATTTCCCTGGAGAAACGCCCGCGGTTCTGTTTAAAAATCAGGGGGTTTAATGGCAAATATTTCATCTTTTTAAGTTGGCCGGATTGGCTAAACCAGCAGTTTTAAGCCTAAAAAGCGATTTGATTCGTTAATTCTAAAAAAACTTAACAAAAACTTGTTATTTTAAAAATATTTTCGTCATCTTGGCAGCCAATTGTTTACTACCTAACGACCTCTAACATTGTTTGCTATAAAAAGCTCCTCCAAAAAAGGGGCTTTTTTTATTTATATTCAAAGTCCCGAATCAGTTTTTACTTTTTACCTTTTAATCAAAATAACCCATACAACTGAGCATCAATCCGGGTTATAATTTCTCCAAGATGTTCTTCATTTTCGGGGAATTTATTCTTGTCCACATCAACGACCAGCAGACTTCCCTCTTTATATCCGTCGATCCACTTATTATAAAGATCATTCAGTCTTTTTAAATAATCGAGCCGGATATTTTCTTCGTATTCACGGCCACGTTTCTGAATTTGTCCGACCAGCGTAGGTACTGATGCCTGCAGATAAATTAACAGGTCAGGTGGCTGAACCATTCTTTTAAGCGTTTGAAAAAACTGGAAATAATTATTGTAGTCTCTTTTACTCATGAGGCCCATATCATGCAGGTTGGGAGCGAAAATGTGTGCGTCTTCATAAATCGTCCGGTCCTGAATAACAGTTTCGGTGCCGCTGTATATTTCTAGCAACTGGTTCAGCCTTCCGTTCAGAAAAAAAATCTGCAGGTTGAAACTCCAGCGGGGCATATCTTCATAAAAATCATTTAGATAAGGATTATGATCAACGTCTTCAAATTGTGGGATCCATTTATAATGTTTGCTCAATAATTCAGTTAGGGTTGTTTTACCGGCACCGATATTACCAGCTACGGCGATATGTTTGGGTTTCTTCGTTTTTGCCATTCCTAAATGTAAAATCTTATGAGCGAAATATAAAAAGAATCGAATGGTTATCAGAGATATCTAAAACCGAGCGCTTTACGTACTTCCAAAAGGGTTGCTGTTGCGCTTTTTCTTGCTTTCTCCGCTCCTTTCGTGAGTATTTTATCTATTTGAACCGGGTCACTTTGAAGGGCAGCTGCTCTTTCCCTGATGGGTTTAATAAATCGGATCATATCTTCTGCCAGTTGTTTTTTCATGTCACCATACCGGATCTGACAGTGGTTAAAATCATATTCGAATTTTTTTAAAATTTCATGACTGCTTACCAGTCCCAGCAGAGTAAAAAGTCCCTGAATATATTCAGGTTTTTTACTATTGGCTAAAACAGGTCCCTGGTCAGTTTTTGCCTTCATAATTTTTTTTGTAATGAGGACATCATCATCGTTAAGGTAAATGGTATTCATCTGCTGTTCACTTTTACTCATTTTACCGCTACCATCGAGACTGAGAATTTTAACAAGATCTTCGCTATAACTGAAGGCTTTCGGAACAGGGAATATTTCGCCATAACGATGATTAAATCTTTCCGCAAAATTCCTTGTCATTTCGATATGTTGTTCCTGGTCTTTTCCAACGGGCACATAATGTGCGCGGTGAATGAGTATGTCTGCTGCCTGTAAAACAGGATAAGTCAGCAGACCCGCATTAATATTTTCAGGTTGCTGCCTCACTTTATCTTTGAACGTAACTGTTTTTTCGAGTTCGCCTTTATAGGCCAGCATATTCAGATAAAGATATAGTTCGGGAATTTCCGGGATATCACTTTGTGCATAGATCGTACATTTGTCCGGATCCAGTCCGCCTGCAATGAGTTCTGAAACCAGGCTCCTGGTCATCGATTTCAATCCACTGGTATCTGCATGTGTGGTAAGGCTATGCCAGTCAGCTATAAAAAAATAGCATTCGTATTCATTTTGCATCCTTGCCCAGTTCTTCAATGCCCCGAAATAGTTCCCAAGATGAAGAAACCCGGTGGGCCTGATACCGCTTAAAACAATTTCTTTATTTTTCTCCATGAGGAAGGCGAAGATAATGAAGAGGCACTCAAAATCTCCCTGAAACCATTATTTTTGTCTTAATCCCTTTTCATGGAAGTGAATGATGCGCTTGTAGAAAATTTGTGTAAACTGGCCTGCCTGGAATTCGACGCAGCCGGAAAGCAGGAAATTAAAAAAGATCTGCAGAAAATGATTGGCTTTGTTGAAAAGCTGAATGAACTCGATCTTCATGATGTAAAACCACTTTTATATATGGGAGAAGAGATGAATGTGATGCGTGAAGATATTCCAGAAGTAACCCTTAGCCGGGAGGATGCTTTGAAAAATGCGCCAATGGCTGATGAACAGTATTTTAAAGTGCCACAGGTAGTTAAAAATCCCGCCACCTCAACGGAAGGCTAAAAGAAATTCGATCATGACATCAACAGCTATTATTCATCTGGACCGGATCGTGAAAAGTTATTTCATGGGTAAACAGGCTGTTCCGGTATTAAAGGGTATTAGTCTGGATATTTCCAAAAACGAATATGTCGCACTCATGGGCCCCTCGGGTTCGGGGAAAAGTACATTAATGAATATCCTGGGATGCCTGGATTCGCCCACTGAAGGAAAATATATATTGAATGGCCAGGATGTAAGTGAAATGGCCGATGACGATCTGGCTGAAGTGAGGAATAAAGAAATTGGTTTCGTATTTCAACAATTTAATCTTTTACCCCGCCTGACAGCTGCTGAAAATGTTGCCCTTCCGCTGGTGTACGCTGGTATTACAAAAAGGACAAGAAATGAAATGGCTATGGAGGTTTTGGAGAAAGTAAGTCTGACAGACAGGAGTCATCACAAACCCAATGAACTTTCCGGCGGCCAGTGTCAGCGTGTCGCTATTGCGCGTGCACTGGTAAACAATCCTTCACTCATCCTTGCAGATGAACCAACCGGAAATCTGGATACCAAGACTTCCATAGAAATCATGGAAATATTCAATAAAATACAGGCTGCCGGAAATACGGTTGTTCTTGTAACACATGAAGAAGATATTTCCAATTATGCGAATAGGGTAGTCCGGTTGCGTGATGGCATTATCGAAACGGACAAACGCAGAGAAGGCATGTACGCTGCCTTAACGATGTAAATTATGAATTATGGGTTATGAGTTATGGGACATGAATTTATCAGGAGCCTATAATTCACAACCCATAACTCATAACCTATAATTAAAGTCATGTCTCTAAAAATATATACTAAAACCGGAGACACGGGTAAAACCAGTCTGATCGGCGGGACAAAGGTCCCTAAAAGTCATATCCGCATCGGAGCTTATGGTACCGTGGATGAACTAAATGCATTTATCGGATTGCTGGGCGATCAATTAGCGGATACACATGGCCGTGAGATGCTACGGGAAATTCAGGACAGGCTTTTTACGATTGGTTCATCTCTGGCTTGCGATCCTGATAAGGAAATTGCCATGAGGATCCCGGATCTCAGGGAATCAGATATTCTCCTTCTGGAAAATGAAATTGATTCGATGAATGAAAAACTGCCGGAGATGAAATCTTTTATTCTTCCCGGCGGAAATATCTCTGTTTCAACCGCGCATATTTGCCGCACGGTTTGTCGCCGCGCCGAAAGATTTGTTGTAGAACTCAATGAAACCGAACCCCTCGCCCAACCGCTGATTATTAAATATCTGAACAGGCTGAGTGATTATCTGTTTGTTCTGGCACGATACATCGGACTCTTAAACGGGGTCACTGAAATAAAATGGAAGCCGAGAAAATAGTGTGAGAGTGTGAGAGTGTGAGAATAAAAATTCAAACCCTATTCTCACACTCTCACACTCTCACACTCTCACACTTTTATCTTCCCATCCTGCATGCGAACTACTCTGTCCGACATTTCTGCAAGTGCTTCGTTATGAGTAACAATTAAAAAAGTCTGATTCAGTTTTCCCCTTAATTCGAAGAATAACTGGTGAAGCTCTTTTGCATTTGCAGAATCCAGGTTACCCGTTGGCTCATCTGCAAAAATGATATCCGGGCTGTTGATCAGAGCCCTGCAAACGGCAACTCTTTGTTGTTCTCCACCCGACATGGCAGCCGGTTTGTTCTCCATACGATGCCCCACGCCCAGGATTTCCAGCAGCTCCCTTGCCCGGGATTCGATAGATGACTTATCAGCCCCTCCTATCCAACCTGGTATGCAAACGTTCTCCAAAGCGGTAAATTCAGGTAATAAATGGTGAAACTGGAATACAAAGCCAATATGGCGATTTCGGAAGGCAGCAAGTGTTTTTCCCTTTAAACTATGCAATTCCAGGTTCTTGAGGCGAATTTCACCCTCCGCAGGTTCATCCAAAGTGCCCAGAATATGCAATAAAGTGCTTTTACCAGATCCGGAAGGCCCTACCATGCTGACTATCTCACCTGCATGGATGTCCAGATCTACCCCCTGTAAAACGTGCAGCGCTCCATAATATTTATGAATATTCCTTGCTGAAAGAATCGGTTGACTGGCCGCAGATGGGATCATTCACAAATATAACGGCTTGTTCCAAGCAGTTAAGCGGTTTACTCCTATAAATGGTATTTGGTTGTTTCATTATAAAAATTACTTTTGCGAAAAATTAAAGACAGGGTTTGCTCCCTCTGGTCGGGGAACTAACATAGAATCTGACCTTATTAAAAATACCAGAAACTAAATAAAGGATACGATGTTTTGGACACTAGAATTAGCCAGTTACCTTGAAGATGCTCCCTGGCCGGCCACTAAAGACGAACTTATTGATTACGCCATCAGGTCCGGCGCGCCCATTGAAGTTGTGGAAAATCTGCAGGAACTGGAAGACGAAGGAGAGATTTATGAAGGAATAGATGATATCTGGCCCGATTACCCTTCGCAGGAAGATTTCTTTTTTAACGAAGATGAATATTAAGCTTAAGGCCCAAGGCCGAAAGCTTAAAGCCTAAAACTTTTTATAATGTAAAAGTCCTCTCTTAAAATGAGAGGACTTTTAAATTTTAGTTTGTTGACAAATATTCAATTCATTTGATAAAGAAATCAGTTTTAGGCTTTCAGCTTTGGGCTTTAGGCCTTAGGCTTTCTCCAAATTTTTCTCCAATTCAGCCACTACTGCTTCAGTGACACCGGTAAAGGAAAAGCCCCCATCGTGAAAAAGATTTTGCATCGTGACCATCTTTGTCAGATCGCTGAATAATACAGCGACATAACCAGCACAATCATCCGCACTCGCATTCCCCAAGGGGCTCATTTTTTCAGCATATTCCTGGAATCCGTCAAATCCTTTTACTCCACTGCCAGCCGTTGTTTTTGTAGGTGATTGTGAAACGGTATTAATGCGGACTTTTTTCTTAATACCATAATAATATCCGAAGCTCCTGGCAATACTTTCCAGCAAAGCCTTGGCATCAGCCATTTCATTGTAATCAGGAAATACTCTTTGAGCGGCAATATATGTTAGGGCTACTACGCTGCCCCAATAGTTGATCGCATCAAGTTCATATGCCGTTTGCAATACTCTGTGAAATGAGATTGCTGATATATCAAGCGTTTTTTGATTAAAACCATAATCCAGTTCTGTATAAGCACGCCCTTTCCTCATGTTCACACTCATACCTACGGAATGCAATACAAAATCAATCCTGCTGCCGAAGTGCGTCATAGAATCTTCAAACAGTTTCTTCAAGTCCTCCGACTTAGTTACATCTGCACCAATAACCGGAGCTTTTATCTCTTCAGCTAGTTTATTAATCTCACCCATTCGCAACGCGACGGGAGCATTCGTCAATACGATTTCCGCGCCTTCCTGGTGGCACCGAAGGGCCGTTCTCCATGCGAGAGATTTTTCATCCAACGCACCAAATATGATTCCTTTTTTCCCCTTAAGCAATTGATAAGACATACAATTCAGCGATTTTGTACCCGTAAAAATAAGGAGATATTTCCAACGGCCGTGAGAAGTAATTCCTCAGGCTTTTTTTGCAAAAATTTTGGACTTGATCATATGCGCTTTATACGTAAGATAATGCGTCATCTTTTTTTCAAGCCAGTGATGCAATGGCAGTAGCAGGGAGATAATAAATATTTTCACAGTCAGTACTTTCCAGGGTTCGCCATGGGTGATAACCTGGATCTGATCATCCAGCAACAAAACAATGAATTCAAATAAAAATATAAAAGCAAAAAATCCCATTGCCCGGATAATGGCAGGAGATATCTTAAAAACACCGAACACCACGAGAATAATAAAAACAGTTGCGATCACTGCAGTAATTCCCAAATATTCAATATTATTTCTGGTCCTTTTTCTATCTTCTTCATCTTTCTTTTGCTGTTCAGCTCTTTTGTTTGCATTCTGAATCTCTACACTCAATAAATCTTTTTGTTTACTAAGAGACTCAATTGAATCCCTGTAGACGTTGTATCTTGAAAGGTATTGTTGCGAAAGCTTATAATCACCCAGGAGATAACTCACAGAATCCAGGTTGAGCATAACATCCCGCTGATAATAAATATTCTCTGATGAATCGGCAAATCTGTTAGCAAGCAGCAGGGTTTTATATTCCTCCGGATATTTATGCATCCCGCGGTAAACCTCTGAAAGCTGGTCGGCAAAATTATATTTCTCAGGGTAATTTCCCTTTTGGCTGTATTCATAGGGCAATGCAAGATTCAGAAAATACAGAGCGGAATCGAACTTATTTTTAGAGCTTTCCACCACTGCGTATAATTTATTTACCTGATACTCCACTCCGAATTTCCGAATAAATTCCATCAATGCAGGATGCTGATTCATATATGCTATTCCCTTAATTGGATCGCTGGTGTTGAAGTAATAGTTCAACAAATCAAGGTAAATCTGCAATTTTAAATTTCCAATTCCCAGCGAATCTCCATATCTGGTTGCTTTATCATAATAAAAAATTCCCAGTTTTTCATTTTTTTGATGCATATGTGTTCTTCCAAGTGCCCGGAGGGAGGTAAATACGTATGCACTTTCGTTCCATTCCTGTGCTTCATTTTCACAAATAGTATAGTAATCCTTTGCCTTTTCGTAATCGTTTACGGATTCATAAAAATTCCCCAGCTCATCTAGGCTTTGTAAGTTCAGTAAATGGATCTTTGATTTTTCAGCAAAATTCCTTGCATCCAATAACGCCTGAAATTCTGATAGCTTGTTTGCAAGGGCATTCCATGTAACTGAAATCGATGAATAAGACTGGCAGAGAAGGCTGTCTGATCCTATGGACGATGCCAGAGAAATTGCCTGGTTATTATAACCCAGCGCTTTTTGATTTTCCGCGATATTCAGAAAATATCTGGCATAGAGTAAATAAGCAGAAACTTTATATCCATCCAATCCGCTTTCATTAGCTACCTGAAGGCATTTATCCGCATAAGGCTTTCCCTGTTCATAAAAATCGGGTCTGACGTAATAATTCAAATAGATTTTTGAGATCTGACTATAGGTCATACAGATAAAATTTCTGTTACGACTATCTTCTGATTCCTGAATCAGCAAATTTTTTAGGCTATCGAATATGGGTTCATCCGGCAGGCGGTGGCTTATTATTTCTGACACTATCAAAATCCGGTTTGTGGAAAGAGCGGTATACTGGGTTTTTAGTAAGGTAAGTAAACTGTCTTCCCTTAAGAAAAAGTTCTGTGCCCTCGTAAAATACCCAGCCAATAAAAATAATGTAAGGAAAAAAACATGTTTAATTCCATATAAGACAGATATTCGTTTTAATAGATATCTGTTCGTTTGTACATTTATTTTAGCAAATCCTGGCATGTATATTCACCGGCTTGTTAGTAACGAAATATTAAGTTCCTTCAATTGTTTATCATCGATAGTTGCCGGTGCATCGAGCATCACATCGCGACCGCTGTTGTTTTTAGGGAATGCAATGAAGTCGCGGATACTTTCGCTTCCACCCAGAATAGCGCAGAGTCTGTCAAATCCAAAGGCAATACCGCCATGGGGTGGCGCGCCATATTCAAAAGCACCTAACAGGAAACCAAATTTGTGGTTGGCTTCTTCACGGGTCATGCCCAGCGCGTCAAACATTTTTTCCTGCAATTCTCGCTGATAAATCCTGATCGAACCACCACCTATTTCATTTCCGTTCAGTACCATATCATAGGCATTTGCTTTGATATCAGCATAAGGATGTCTGAGATACCGGGTCGCATCGGCAATCAGCGGATCATTGTTGATCATGGTGGCTATCTGGTCAGGTTTTGGAGCTGTAAAAGGGTGATGTCGGGCAACCCAGCGATTATCTTCTTCACTGTATTCAAATAGAGGAAAATCAATAACCCAAAGCAGCCTGAACTCATCGTTCTTCCGCAAACCCATTCTTTCTCCCAATTCGAGGCGCAGATCACTGATTGCCTTACGTGTTTTTTCTTCTTTGCCGGAAAGTATAAGAATTGCATCTCCTTTTTGTGCATTAACGAATCCAGTGATGGCTTTAAGTCTATCTTCAGAATAAAATTTGTCAATGCTGCTTTTGAAAGAACCATCTTCATTATAACGAATATTAACAAGACCCTGCATTCCTATCTGGGGGCGTTTGACCCAGTCCGTTAGTTCGTCAAATTGTTTACGTGACCATGCGGCGGCAGCCGGAACGGCAATTGCCAGTACAGTTTCAGCATTGTCAAATACCTGGAAACCGGCATTGTTAATGAGGAACCCATCTGCTTCAGCGGAACCCTTTCTTTTGAAAACTGACTTCAGATTTGAGATTTTCATTCCAAAACGAATATCAGGTTTATCATTTCCATAATCCCACATGGCATCTTCCCAGGTCATTTTTTCTATGGTATCCGTATAATCAATGCCTTTTACTTCTTTAAAAATATAACGGATCATACCTTCGAACATCTGAAGAATATCTTCCTGTTCTATAAAGCTCATTTCACAATCGATCTGCGTGAATTCAGGCTGGCGGTCGGCGCGAAGATCTTCATCCCGGAAGCATTTTACCACCTGGTAATAGCGATCATAACCGCTGACCATGAGCAGTTGTTTAAAAGTCTGCGGGCTTTGCGGAAGAGCATAAAACTGCCCGGGATTCATGCGCGACGGAACCACAAAATCACGGGCACCTTCCGGTGTCGATTTGATCAGAAAAGGAGTTTCAATATCCATGAACTGGTTCAAATGAAGATAGTTCCGGGCAGCCCGGTTCACGGCATAACGCAATTCAATATTCCTTTTAATGGGATTTCGGCGCAGGTCCAGAAATCGGAATTTCATACGAAGATCTTCTCCACCGTCAGTTTCGTCCTGAATGGTAAATGGAGGTGTTACCGATTTATTCAATATCGTAATCTGTTTTACCCTGATTTCTATTTCCCCCGTCGGTATAATCAGATTCTTATTGGAACGTTCTGAAACAGTTCCGGTAGCCTGGATTACGAATTCACGGCCCAATGGAATATTTGCCTGTGCTTCATTCTGAGCCTCATCGAGCACTAATTGCGTAATTCCGTAGCGGTCCCTGAGGTCAATAAAGGTTATACTGCCAAACTTTCTAAGGGTTTGAACCCAGCCAGCAAGGGTTACTTCCCGGTTGAGGTCACCCAGCCCTAACTCGCCACAGGTATGTGTTCTGAACATTTGATTCCAGGATTAGCCGGCAAAGGTAGGGGGTGCCAGGTAGACCGAAAACGTTTAAAAAAATAAAAAACCGTTTGCGCCCCCTTTCATTTGTTAAAAATAGTTTTTATCTTGTAACCATCCGTGCGATTCACCTCCTCATGATTAAACCTATCCTGGTTATTCTATTCTTACCTTAAGCAACTACATCCATACCCTTGTAAGGCCATCTGTTTTTTGATCGGACCAACCTGAAGCAATCAAAACGAAAAACGGACCTTATGGAATTCATTATTATTGTTGCGCTGGTTACGGCCGTACTGATCCTGCACCGACCTCTTTCAGCCTTATTCAATAAGCTCTATATAAGCCGCCAGCAGCATAAATTTATAGAGTGCGAAACTTTTTATCATAGTGTGGTTTCCAAATACATCCGTTTTTATAACCGCCTGGGCCTCGAAGAACAGCGAAGATTCCTTTTCCGTACTTTTTTATTCAGAAAATCCCGGCGCTTTCATTATATCGAAGTTAAAGAGAGTGCAGAAATGCCCATTCTTATCAGCGCCGTTGCAATACAACTCACATTCGGTCTCGATAAATATATGCTGAATTACTTCAACGACATTTATGTTTTGAAAGATGATTACCACTATGGATTCTATTCCCGTCCTTTTATGGGTCATGTGGATCAGAGTGGAATTTATCTTTCCTGGGATAATTTTATCAAAGGCATTACCGGTCAGACTCCCAATTGCAATGTCGGGCTTCATGAAATGGGTCATGCTCTGGCTTATGTTACTTTCATAACAGAAACTGAAGAAGACAAACATTTTAAAAAAGAATTCAAAAACTTCTCTAAAGTTGCACGACCCATTTTTACAAGTATGCAGGGAGGAAACCGCAACCTGCTGGGTGAATATGCTGCAGTCAATTACCATGAATTCTGGGCTGTGTCAGTCGAAACTTTCTTCGAAAATCCTGTTTGCATGCAACACGACCTGCCGGAATTATACCAGGCTATGATCAGCCTTCTTCGTCAGGATCCTTTGCAAATGCGCAATAACAACATTGGCAAAGCAGTCTTTATGGTGAAGGCGAAAGAAAGCGTAAAGCTTAAAGCCTAAAACCTTTTCGAATTATATACGTGTAAGAATTTTTTCAAAACGACTGATGTCTACCAGCGGGTCGATGAGTTCCTTACCCGTTATTTTATCAGCTAACTGTTTGCCGAAATAGGGAGCCAGCGAACAACCTTTGGTTCCCAATCCGTTTAATATACCTATGCGGGAATTCAATGGATGAAAACCAACAAATGGTCTTCGTTCAAGTGTAGCTGGACGAATGGATGCAAAATGTTCTTGAATGGCATAAGGTAATTTTATATTAAAATTCAGCCATTCCTCCCCATTTTTCCTGAATTTCTCTGATGGCAGGTCATTGTCGAATGACCATTCGTAAGAAGATCCCAGCCAGAAAATATTTTCCCCGCAGGGAACCAGACTCATACCCTTTTTATAAACCTTATCAGCAGGCAGGCTTTTTATTTCCACCAAGAGTGCTTCTCCTTTGTTTAATGCGAATGGTAATTTATTAAAATATGGATTTTGCGCAGATGATTTACCGTCACAAAATATTATATAACTGGCACGCATATTCGAATATTCTAACTTTTTACCCGTTTCTTTTAATTTAAACGGATCAAAGTGACAGTCAACCAGGCAATTATTTTCTTTCAGCCATATTCTCCAGCTTTTCAATAATTTTTCGACATTTACTAACTGGCATGGATGGATCGCACCCCACCCCAGATCATATCTGAACCATTCTGCATATTTTTTACTGTCTTCACCAGGAATCAGATAAGACGGATCTTCCTCATAACGTTTCTGAAAAGCCTGTAACATTTGCACAGTTGGAAAGAAATCAATCAAGCTTATTTCGTCAATAAAATTTTCCTCCAGAAAATTTCCTATTTCCTGATATGCATTTTTTGCAAAGGGCATAAGTTCATCTATCATCCAGGTAGTAACGAGTCTTCTTCCTGTGACAGGGTTAATCAGGCCAGCCGCGCGAATGGAAGCGCTATCCGGATTTATCTGATCGATGAGTTTAAAAGAAACTCCGGATTTATGTAACCAGTAGCTGAGCCAGGTTCCTGCGAGTCCTTGTCCAACAATCAAAACATCCACTTTCTTCATAACATAAATAATGCAAAGCCAAAAGCCTAAAGCTTAAGGCCTAAAGCTTTTAAAAGAAAAAATCCTCTCAGAATATCAAGAGGATTTTAAATTTATTGAAACCATTACTTAATTCGTAAATAGCATTATCAATAAAAAGTTTTAAGCTTTAAGCTTTAGGCTTTAAGCTTTAGGCTTCACAGCACCCTCGCCATAGTTGCTCCGATATTAGCGGGGCTTTGCACCACTTCAATACCACATTCTGTCATGATTTTCATTTTTGCTGAAGCAGTGTCGTCGGCTCCGCCGATAATTGCACCTGCATGACCCATACGGCGTCCGGGTGGTGCTGTCTGCCCTGCAATAAATCCAACCACCGGCTTACGGTAATTTACTTTTATCCACCGTGCTGCTTCCGCTTCCATGCTGCCGCCAATTTCTCCAATCATTACTATACCTTCTGTTTCGGGATCATTCATCAATAATTCCACCGCTTCTTTTGTGGTAGTGCCGATGATGGGATCTCCACCAATTCCAATGGCTGTAGAGATACCCAGACCCGCTTTTACTACCTGGTCTGCTGCTTCATAAGTTAACGTTCCGGATTTGGATACAATTCCAATCTTCCCGGTTTTAAAAACAAATCCGGGCATGATACCTACTTTACATTCTCCCGGTGTAATAACTCCCGGACAATTTGGGCCAATCAACCGGCTATTGGTGCCCGTTAAATAATGTTTTGCCTTTACCATATCCTGCACAGGAATACCTTCCGTGATACAGACTATCAGGGCGATACCTGCTTCAGCAGATTCCATGATGGCATCTGCTGCAAAAGCCGGTGGCACAAAAATAATAGACACATTAGCACCAGTAGTTTTCACAGCGTCTGCAACCGTATTGAAAACCGGGCGGTCAAGATGTTTGCTACCGCCTTTTCCGGGTGTTACTCCACCCACCACCTGAGTTCCGTATTCGATCATCTGCAATGCATGAAAGCTGCCTTCTGTTCCTGTGAAGCCCTGTACAATGATTTTTGAATTTTTGTTGACTAATACTGCCATTGTTCTTTTTTAGGTGGTTTTTATGCTAACAAAATTACTTATTTCAACAATTCATCCATGGTTGTGGTTATTTTCAATTTTCCCTTTCATTTCCAGCTGTCGCATATCCTTGGCATCCTGCAGGAATTCTGATGCAAAAATGAAATCATTCAGTTTTTTATTCTTGCTGAAAATAATCTCCTTGTTGGAACCTTCCCATTCTTTCAGGCCATCATACATATAAATAATATGATCCCCGGTTTCCATCACACTGTTCATGTCGTGGGTATTCACAACTGTTGTAATATTATATTCAGTTGTTATTTCTTTAATAAGTTTATCAATTAATATAGATGTTTGTGGGTCAAGTCCCGAATTTGGTTCATCACAAAAAAGATACCTGGGATTCAAAACAATTGCACGGGCGATACCCACCCGTTTCTTCATACCACCTGAAATTTCAGCAGGAAACTTATTGTTCACTTCTTTCAGATTCACCCGATCCAAAACCTCATTTACACGGCTGAGTTTATTTGTAAAACTATCGTCTGTGAACATATCCAGAGGAAACATAATATTTTGTTCCACAGTCATGCTGTCAAATAGTGCAGAGCCCTGAAATAACATTCCTATCTGCTGACGAAGTATTTTCCTGTCTTCTTCATTCATGCTGGTAAAGTCCTTACCCCCGTAGGAGATATCGCCGGAATCCGGTTCGAAGAGTCCGACAAGGCATTTCATTAATACCGTTTTGCCGCTTCCGCTGGAACCGATAATGAGGTTACATTTCCCGGTTTGGAAAATGGCGCTCACTCCATTTATGACTGGTTTGCCATCGAAACCTTTTTTTAAATCTTTAACTTCTATCATGCCTGTCGATTATAAGAGGAGGGAAGAAAGCACGTAGTCCATTAAAAGGATCAATACACAACTCACCACAACGGACTTTGTGCTGGCTCTTCCAATTTCAAGTGCTCCTCCATTTACATAGTAACCATAAAAAGACGAAATACTGGAAATAATGAAAGCAAAACAATATGATTTTACCAGGGCAAATAATACGTTGAATGGTTTAAAATATTGAAATAAACCTTTATCAAATTGAGATGTGGAAACAATACCCGTTGCAACAGAAGCCAGTTTACCTCCCAGGATACCAAGAACAGCAGAAATAATTACCAACATTGGAATGGTAATCATAGCAGCCAGAATTTTTGGAAGAATGAGGTAAGTCTTGGTGTTGATTCCCATAATTTCCAATGCATCTATCTGTTCGCTCACACGCATATTTCCCAATTCTCCGGCTATCTTACTTCCGACCACACCTGCCAGCACGATACAGACCAGCGTGGGGGAAAATTCAAGAATGACAGTATCGCGCACGATCTGAGCAATGGTTGACAATGGAATCAGTGGGCTTACGAGTTGATATGCTGTCTGAAGTGCAGATACCGCACCCATAAAAACAGAAATAATGATAACAATTCCAAGCGAACGGATACCGATTTCGACACATTGATGCATTAGCTCCTTCCAGTACATCTTCAGGTTTTCCGGTTTGGAAAACATATCCTTAATCATCAATATAAATCGCCCCAGTTCAGTAAAAAATATTCATGTTAATTCTGCAATGAAATTACGGTTTATTTCTTGGTTCTTTTCCACCAGGGCGATCTGCGCATGGCTTCTTCAGGCGTTTCGCGGCATTTAGTTTGCGCATCGATCACGGCAACCAGCGCCATATTATAAATATTTCTCACGGAACTGCCCAGTTGAAGAACGTGTACCGGCTTTTTCATCCCGAGTAAAATCGGACCAATCGCATCCGCAGCACCCAATTCCTTTAAAATATTATACGCAATATTACCCGCTGCAAGATTGGGGAAGATCAGTGTATTTACCTCCTGATCGACGAGGCTGCTGAATGGATAATTCTCACGTAGGATTTCATTGTTCAATGCAATACTTGCCTGCATCTCTCCATCCACTATCAGATCCGGGTCTTTTTGTTTTACAATTTCTGTTGCCTTAGCAACGAGTCGGGCTTCAGGAGAATTACTCGTTCCAAAATTTGAATAACTCAACATAGCAATTCGCGGAACCAGGTTGAAATGTCTTACTTCTTTCGCAGCAAGCAACGTTATGTCTGCAAGTTCTTCGGCTGTCGGATTAAAATTCACAGTTGTATCTGCCAGAAAAAGCGGGCCTTTTTTTGTGAGCATCAGATACATGCCTGCAATTTTTTTTACTCCTTCTTCTGTACCGATTATTTCTATTGCCGGACGAATTGTATCCGGATAGTTTTTTGTCAGGCCCGAAATCATCGCGTCGGCCTCGCCTGTTTCTACCATCATGCATCCGAAATAATTCCGGTCGCGCATAATCTTGGTCGATTCGTATTTATTAAATCCTCTTCTTTGTCTTTTTTGAAAAAATAACTCTGTATATCTTATACGGCGTTCATCATGTTCTTCACTTCTTGGATCTACGATGGGGAACTCTTCAATATCAATTTTATTAGCAGCTGCAGTAGCACGAATTCTTTCTTTATTCCCCAGCAGGATTGGATAAGCCGCGCCTTCATCGAACAGGAGTTGTGCAACTTTTAGTATTTTAATATTATCCGCTTCTGCAAATACCAATCGTCTTGGATCACTTCTTGCTTTACTGCCCAGCACCCGAATCAACTGGTTATCGAGACCGAGCCGCTTATTCAGTTCAATGGCATAAGTATCCCAGTTTTCAATATTTATCTGCGCCACATTGCTTTCAATAGCTGCTTTTGCAACTGCCGGTGCTACGGTTGAAAGCAACCTTGGATCAAAAGG
>JABDDT010000001.1:1886-99338 GCA_013287475.1 Bacteroidota bacterium | reverse complement strand
GGGATATCGGTAATACCGCCTCGCTCTATGCCCGTGCCTTTTTTGAAACACTATCTTTTGATGCAGTTACGGTAGCCCCTTATATGGGAGAAGACAGTGTCAGACCTTTTCTGGAATATAAAGACAAGTGGACGATCCTGCTTGGTCTCACTTCCAATTCCGGTGCTTCTGATTTTGAATTGCAATCCTGCGATGGCAGGATGCTCTTTGAATCTGTCATCCGCAAAGCCTCACAGTGGGGTACAACCGAAAATTTGATGTTCGTAATCGGTGCAACACAGGCAGAATGGTTTGCTCATATACGTATGCTCGTTCCTGATCATTTTTATCTGGTTCCCGGAGTGGGTGCACAGGGCGGGAACCTGAAAGAAATATCTTTAAACGGATTAAATAAAGACGCAGGTTTATTGGTGAACGCAAGCCGGGGAATTATTTATGCAGGATCCGAAGAGGATTTTGCAGAAAAGGCTGCTCTGGTTGCGTCCGGATATGCCACTGAAATGGCCGGGTATCTTCACTAACAACTTTCCCCGATCCGTTACAAATTCACTTTTGATTTATCTGAATCCTTATCATCATCTTCGTCATTGTTTTCCTTGTCTACAGATTTATCGCCCATATTTACTAATCGGACACTTCCGAAACTGCTTTTGATTTTAATTTTCGCAGCCCCGCTTCCGGCTTTACCTGTATAAGTTTTATCGAATTTGGGACCTGAAGATTCATCATCCCTGTCTTCATTAATATTGTATTCCGTTCTGTTATTGAAACTTCCGAAATTCGTATATACATCAAACTGAGCAGATAAATTATTGGATACTCTCAGATTGATGGTTGAATAGGATTGAAAAAGGGTCAATGAGCTGAGGGCATTATCTACTGCGATATTTACTTTACTGCAGAATTGCACATCTACTTTTGAAGTTCCTCCGATACCCGCAACATTTGAGTTGCCATTGAACTTCAATATGACGTCTGCATTATTTAACCTACCAATTTCCGCTTTGCCAAATTCCACATGGACAAGTGTTGCATTGGGCAATTTGCCGGTTGATAGTTCTCCAAACTTACTGGTGATGCTGGCACTTCCGTCAAAATCCGGGATAATAGTTTTTCCAAAGCTGTTTTCAATTCGAAGGGGATTTTTGGAGGGCATAATTATTTTATAGTCCACATAAAATTTTCTTGTATCCTCATTTTTACTCCAGTTATCTTTTCCTGACATATGTCCAATATCAGTTTTAAAACTGATTTCATGACCGCCCTGGTTATCTTTCACGTTGATCAGACCCATCATTTTCTGCGCTTTTTCTTCGGAAGAAGCGTGCACACCGATTTCAATATCGATCTGGATTTCGTTTTTGTCCCAGGTAGTAACGGTTACATTACCAAATGAATTTTCGATAGATAGCCTGTCCTCAGGGCCTACATTATAGGATTTGGAGATTGTCCTTTTCTTTTCGACTTCATCTCCATTATTGGCCTTACTCAGTAAAGGGGCCAGCGCAAAGGCCAGAAGAACGAAACCTTTAAACGGATTTATAAGCATTTTCATACGCTGTTTTTTTAGAATGTTTGATTTTTTTAATTATGTCCAACTGTTTATTCAATAATCCGATCTGAAGCTGAAGATTTGATATCATCGCTTCGATCACCTGCTCCCGGTTGGAATTGTTCGGTAACTGGGTTTTGAGGGTATGGTATACACTGTCAAGTTTTTGCACGTCACCAGAGAACTGTCTGTATAGGAGTGGCTCATCCTTTTCAAGTGTTTTGAGCTCTTCGTGTTTGAGTTCAATCAGCTTTGTGTAGTAATACATTTCTTTACTGTCTCCATTATCAGGAGATGTATTATCTGTTTTACTGGTTATTACCTGGTCCTGTGCATCGGGAACTTTTCTTTCCGGAATTGTTCCTGTAACCTGTACAGGTGAATCTGGTGGCGGATTTATACCAGCCGGGCGATTCGAAGATTCTTTACGACGGTCATTAATTCCAGCCACAGATGGCTGAATTTTATTCTTACGTAATGAATAATAAAGAGTACCGGATATTGCAATCAGCAAGACAGCGGCTGCAGCAGCCATCCAACGCTTGAAAGACATGGTACGAATGGGTATGGGTTTATCCGTTTCCGGGTTCATCCTTTCATTTATCTTCTCCCATACCCTGGGATTCGGTGATTCTGCATCAAAATTATCCCGGTTTTCAAGAATAAATTTTTCCAATGGGCTGCTCATGATAAGCCTCCTTCTTTAATGAGTGATAATAATTTTTGTTTTGCTCTCATATATTGTGTTCTGACGGTGGCATGTGTTATCTGAAGTATTTCTGCAATCTCTTCCTGGTCATATCCTTCGAATAAGTGAAGACTGATAACTGTCCTGTATCCATTTGGCAATTCTTTCACTGCTTTTTTAATTTCTTCCACTTTATATTTCAGTCCTTCTTCATCGAAACTATCTTCTTCTGGTATATGCAAGGCACTGGTTTTTTCGATATCTATAATTTCCATTTTTCTTTTTCTGAGAGAGTTAATGGATTTGTTAATCACAATTCTCTTCAGCCAGGCTCCGAATGTTGATTTGTAAGCAAAACTTTCTATCGCTGCAAACGCATCCACAAATGATTCCTGTAGCACGTCCTCTGCGTCGGCTGTATGATTCACAATCCTGAGACTGGTATTATACATGGCTTTGGAATATTTCTGATATAGTTCACCATAACTTCGCCGGTCGCCCTGCCTGCACCGTTCAACCAGCTCGTCATGTTGTATGCTTTTGGTTAGTTCCAACATCCGGATTTTGTTACTATTATAAGTACACAAAGAAAAGCAGGATGTTGCATCCGGTTTTAACATTCTCTGTCCTAATAATAATTAATTAAGGATAAATGGGTTATGTTGAATGTGTTGTGCACCGTTTCGGTGCTCAAAAACGGAGTTTAAATTTTATGAGCCTGATGGAAGACTGGAGTGGCTATACACCTTAAGCCCCGGCTTTGGCCTTTTTGAGTATTTTCGCATCCAACTCTATCATCATGCCTGCCAAAACCGATGTTTTTCAAAGCCCCGATTACTATCAGTTGGACGACTTACTTACTGAGGAGCATAAATTGATCAGGGAATCTGTACGTTCTTATGTTAAGAAAGAAATTAGTCCAATAATTGAAGAATATGCACAAAAAGCGGCATTTCCCACCCAGATTGTGAAACAACTGGGCGATTTGGGCTGTTTTGGTCCTACCATTCCTGAATCCTATGGAGGAGGAGGTCTTGATTATATCAGCTACGGTCTGATGATGCAGGAACTTGAAAGAGGAGACAGTGGTGTCAGGTCTACAGCTTCAGTGCAGGGATCTCTTGTAATGTTTCCTATTCATGCTTACGGACCGGAACAAATGAAGAAGAGGATATTACCAAAACTTGCAACAGGCGAATGGCTGGGCTGTTTTGGCCTTACAGAACCTGATCATGGTTCTAATCCGGCAGGCATGCTGACTAATTTTAAAGATGCGGGTGATCATGTGGTATTAAATGGAAGTAAGATGTGGATAAGTAATGCGCCATTTGCCCAGGTTGCTGTGGTCTGGGCAAAGGATGAGCAGGGTGATATCCGGGGTCTGGTTGTAGAAAGGGGAATGGAAGGTTTTACCACACCAGTGACCCATGGGAAATGGAGCCTGCGGGCTTCAGCCACAGGGGAACTGGTTTTCGATAACGTCAAAGTGCCCAAAACAAACCTGTTTCCTGATATCCACGGATTAAAAGGCCCGTTAAGCTGTTTAACGAAAGCGCGATACGGTATTGCATGGGGATCAGTAGGTGCTGCCATGGACTGTTATGATACGGCTCTGAGGTATAGTAAAGAAAGAATTCAATTCGGAAGACCTATTGGTGGTTTCCAGCTGCAACAAAAGAAGTTGGCAGAAATGATTACTGAAATCACTAAGGCTCAATTATTGAATTGGAGACTGGGAATGCTGATGAACGAAAAAAGAGCTACTCCGGCGCAGGTGTCCATGGCGAAAAGGAACGGGTGCGAAATTGCAACAAATATAGCGAGGGAAGCAAGGCAGATGCTGGGTGGAATGGGTATTACCGGTGAATATCCGATCATGCGGCATCTTATGAATATGGAAAGTGTTCTGACTTATGAAGGAACACATGATGTTCATTTGTTGATTACGGGAATGGATGTAACCGGTTTTAATGCATTTACGTAAATCGCAGACTGTGTATTGGTCATCGATTATCAATGTAGGATATGTAACCGGCGTTTTTTAAACAGGTTGAATTTTATTAAATAATTATGAGAATATTTTTGATTGGGTTTATGGGTTCAGGTAAAACACATTGGGGTACCAGGATTGCCGCGAAATTACAAATTCCGTTTTATGACCTTGATGCTGTGATTGTAAATAATGAAGGCATGAGTATTTCTGAAATTTTTGCAATCAAGGGTGAAGAATATTTTCGTTATATGGAAAAACAAACGCTGGAGGATTTGATAAACCGGGAAGAAAATTTTGTTTTGTCAGCCGGAGGTGGTACTCCTTGTTTTTTTAATAATATAGATTTTATGAAAAAGAGTGGGAAAGTGCTTTGGCTGAATACTTCACTGGAAGCATTAAACCAGCGGCTTCTTAACGAAAAAATGTCCAGGCCTCTATTAAAGGGAATAACTGAAGCCGGACTTCGAGCATATATTATTCGGAAACTGGGTGAACGTAAAATGTATTATGAGCAGGCAGACCTGATGGTACTTGAAGAAAACACAGAGCTTGAATCTTTTATTAGTTTATTACAATAAAATTTTTCTAAATATCTTTTTGTGAATAAACTATTTCTTGTACTGGCTTCCATTTTTGGTGCCCTGGCAGTTGTAGCAGGTGCGATGCTTGCCCACCAATTGAAACATCTGATGCCGGATCCGGCACTTGAAATTTATGATACAGCAGTTCGTTATCAGTTTTACCACGTATTTGCATTGTTGGCTGCAGGAATTCTTGGTGAAAAGTTTCCGGGTTACCAGATAAACCGTGCAGGCTTTTGTTTTATAGCAGGTATACTTCTTTTCAGTGGCTCTTTATATATTATATCCGTACTGTTAACCAACGGAAGCACCATCCCCGTTTTTCTGGGAATTCTGACACCGGTAGGCGGTGTTGGATTTATCCTCGGATGGATTTTTTTAGCTTTGGCTGTTAGGAGGAGAAGATCTACTTAACATATCTTTGTCGTCATGGCTCAGCGTTCAAAATCAAAGAAAAACCATTCTTCCGGTCCGTCTTCCCTGAAAACAGAAAAGGAAGCCAAACTTACTGTTTCTCAGGTAATCCGTGATGAGCGGACGCATAAGATCACCGGAGCTGCATTTTTATTAATATCCATATTTTTATTTATTTCTTTTACTTCTTATTTGTTTACCTGGCGGGAAGACCAGGATAAGGTATTCCGTGGCATTTCGATCCTCGCTCCATCACGTGACATTAAAGTGGCAAATTTGCTCGGAAATCTCGGCGCTTATATTTCACATTTGTTTTTTTATAAAGGTTTCGGTTTGGCAAGTTATTTTATCTGTTCGTTTTTTTTTATTGCCGGGATTAACTGGTTGTTTGCGAAGAAATATTTTTCTATCAAACGCAATCTGCGCTATGTATTGATCGGACTTATTTATTTATCCACTACACTGGCTTTTATTTTTCATGGAGCCTCTTTTCCATGGGGGGGTGCATTTGGCGACATGACCTGTGAATGGATGATACGTTTCCTGGGCAAAATTGGGACAGCCTGCGTATTATTTGCCTGCTTTCTGGCATATTTCATCTGGCGTTTTAATCCTGAATTCAAATTGCCCGAATCAGCCCTAAAGAATAAGAATGCGGATTTTATTCCTGAACAGGAACCTGATAAAGAATCAGGTGCTGCACTTTTTATTGAAGAACCTTTTTTAAGAGATAAAAAAAATAGATTAAAAAACGAGGAAGATTTTCCTTTAATTATTGCTAAAGAAGAATCATTTACCGATTCCAACTCAGTTTTCATAAGGGAAGAACCTGTTAAGAAAGAATTTCCCCTCGTTCCTGCAGCACTGAAACCCCTGAAAAAAAATATTCCAGAAACTAACCCACTCGAACTGGAAATTAAAAAAGTTCCTGAAACGATTCCTGATGAAATAAACGAAGATGGAAATATAATTAAATCCGATGCCATGCCGGATTATGAACCTACTCTGGATTTAAGATCCTATAAATTTCCACCCCTGGATCTGTTACAGGCTCATGGTAACGATCGCATAATTCAGGATCCTGCGGAATTGGAAAATAATAAAAACCAGATCATCAGTACACTGAAAAATTATGATATAGATATTCATAAGATCAGTGCAACCGTTGGTCCGACAGTAACTTTATATGAAATTGTACCGGCACCCGGTGTCAGAATATCAAGGATTAAAAACCTGGAAGACGATATTGCATTAAACCTGTCTGCCCTGGGTATTCGAATTATCGCTCCGATTCCGGGTAAGGGGACCATCGGAATAGAAGTGCCGAATGTTAAGAAAACTCTTGTGAGTATGCGCACTTTACTGGCTTCAGATAAATTCCAGTATAGCACCTTTAACCTTCCGATTGCTATTGGAAAAACGATCAATAATGAGAATTTTATAGTCGATTTGTCAACTATGCCGCATCTTTTGATGGCCGGAGCGACCGGCCAGGGTAAATCTGTCGGAGTAAATGCTATCCTGGTTTCACTTTTATATAAAAAACATCCTTCACAACTGAAACTTGTTCTGGTAGATCCAAAAAAAGTAGAACTCAGTTTATACAGGGTAATTGAAAAACACTTTTTAGCTAAATTGCCAGGAGAGGAAGAACCCATTATTACTGATACAAAAAAAGTGGTTTATACTTTAAATGCACTTTGCATAGAAATGGACAACCGTTACGATTTGCTGAAAGAAGCGGGTACCCGAAATATCAGGGAGTACAATGATAAATTTACAAAACGAAAACTGAGTCCGCAAAAGGGGCACCAGTATCTACCTTTTATAGTCCTTGTTATAGATGAATTTGCCGACCTCATTATGACTGCAGGAAAAGAAATTGAAATGCCCATAGCGCGACTGGCACAATTGGCAAGAGCTGTTGGTATACACCTGATCATTGCAACACAGAGACCATCGGTCAATATAATTACCGGAACTATAAAGGCTAATTTCCCTGCTCGAATTGCATTTAAAGTTTCTTCAAAAATAGATTCAAGGACCATCCTTGATACCGGTGGTGCAGAACAGCTCATTGGCAAAGGGGACATGTTGGTATCTTATAATGGCGAAATAACACGCCTGCAATGCGCTTTTGTTGATACCCCTGAAGTAGAGGAAATTGCAGATTTTATCGGGAAACAACAGGGCTATCCTCAAGCTTTTTTACTACCTGAATATGTGGATGAGAAGGATTTGGATGCCAGAGATTTTGATGCCAATAGCCGTGATCCGCTATTTGAGGATGCTGCCCGCCTTATTGTTCAGAATCAGGTGGGTTCAACTTCTTTGATACAGCGCAGGATGAAACTTGGTTATAACAGGGCTGGGCGATTGATGGATCAGCTGGAGGCTGCTGGTGTGGTTGGACCAAATCAGGGAAGCAAGGCAAGGGAAGTAATAATAAAAACGGATGCTGAACTTTCAATATTTCTTGCACATATGAACGGATAGCCGTCAGGTACTTTTAACATGGATGGCATAACGATTGCAATTTGAATGACATATCTTGCACCCCTTTATTATCAATTTTCATGTATGAAAATGTTGCTTGTTTTCTTAAATGGCTTTTTTGCATTATCAACCTGCTATTCCCAGAATAATGACCCTGACGCAAAAATGATTTTGGATCAGGCTTCGGCTAAAATAAAATCATATAAAACTATAAAGGCTGTATTTACACTTCAGTTACAGGATGCACAGGGTACTCCACAGGGTACTAAGAAAGGGACGGTTTTGATGAAAGGAAACAAATATTATGTTCAAATTACAGGTCAGGAGATTTATTCTGATGGTAAAACAATTTGGACTTACGATAAATCAGCTAACGAAGTAACAATAACTAAGGTTGACCCCGGTTCCAGCACGATTTCACCTCAAAAACTGCTGACCAATTTTTATGACAAAGATTTCATTTATAAGGTGAATGGCGAACAGAAAATGGGAACTAAGACGGTAGTGGAAATCGAAATGACACCTACTGATAAAACACAGAATTTTCATAAGATTTACTTATATGTAGATAAGAAATCCCACCTGGTCAGCTCGGGCAAATTCCTGGACAAAAGTAATAGCCGTTATATTTATAATATCGATAGCCTGAGCGGTAACCTGAATATCTCTGATGCCAGTTTTGTATTCGATAAATCCAAACATCCGGGAGTGGAGGAAGTAAATTTGACTCAATAGCGACATGAAGAAAGTATGGGAGTATGGGAATGAGAGATTTTTACTAACGAGTAGCTATAGTCGAAAAAGGACTAATAAATTATTGAACACTCCCATACTCCCATACTCCCTTACTTCATCTCTCTCCCCATCTAAAGCTTTTAAGTTCAAAACCCGCCAGGTCAATGACGCGATCGACTACTGTGGAAACGACTTCTTCAATAGAAGCCGGCTTACTGTAAAATGAAGGTGAAGCCGGACATATAATCCCCCCCGCCAGCGTGATTGTCTCCATATTTCGTATATGGATAAGATTATAGGGATTATCCCTGATCACACAAATCAATTTTCTTCTTTCTTTTAAGATCACGTCTGCCGCTCTGGAGATCAGATCGCTGGATATACCAGCAGCAATTCTTCCCAAACTACCCATAGAACAGGGAATAATAATCATCGTATCAAACCTGGCTGATCCGGAAGCGAACGGGGCTTTGAAATTATCAGGTTCAAAGATATCTAAGGGTAAATCCTTATAAGATTGATTGCCCAGTTCAGTTTCCCAAACTTCGCGTGCATTTTTAGTCATTACGATGGAAACAGTCTCCCACTGGGAACGGATAGCCAATAATTTTTCTATGAGAATACTCGCATACAATGAGCCACTGGCACCTGTTATAGCTACAACTACTTTTCGCATCCTGTGTTTTGGTTGAATTTACAAAGTAGATGAATTAAGTTGATATGCATCAATATAAGCCTCGTAAATAAATTTTTTTAATTGGTGAAACACAGTTTCTACCCCTAATATTTTATATTTGACTTTTCATAGGATAAGGTTTAATGGTTAATGGTATTTGATTAGTGCGGCCTCCCTTCAATAAGGAGGCTTTATTATTTGACTATTCAGGGTGTGTTAAACTATTTGGCAAAATTAAGAATTGCCAGATGTGAGGGATCAAAATGATCTGCAGGAATATGAGCCCCTCCCTGATGGAATAATGCAGAAGCCTGTAGCCTGAGGAAGATATTATGATTTTTGTTAGATTTTGCATACACCACACGGTCAAAACTTTCCTTGTTATAAATTCCGAGACAAAATATATTTATATAATATTTTCCTTTGGGTATACTGACCTGGATCTTGTTATCTATGTTGGGATAAAAAACTTTTTTTATTACACCTGCTCCCCGCAAATCATAGCGATCAAATATCACAAAAACAGAATCAATTTTTGAAAGTTTATCCGAAGCATTTTGCAGGGTAATGGTAACCGTACTGGAATCTTTGGCTGGCTTTTGATCAATACCGTAACAATGGCAGTATGCCATTATAAGCAAACTGAATATAGTTTTTCGCGGGAGCATTTGGTTTAGAATCTAATAGGAGCGGGTATTAAACAATGCTCTGTCAGTATTTACTAAAATACAAAATGACCTTAAAAACCGCAGTTATCAAGTATAAAAACGAAAAAAGCAGGTTTTTATGTTCAACCTGCTTAAATTTATTTATAACTCATTAAGCTTCAGCCATATCTGGAATAGCCTCTACTTTATAATCCCCTATATCCAGCTTCTTTTTTGTGGCTTCAAATGCAGCCAGGGTAACCTCAATATCCAGATCCGTATGCAAGGCAGTAGGTATCAGACGATAAATGATATGGCCCTTAGGAATAACGGGATAGACTACTATAGAGCAGAAAATGCCGTAATTCTCCCGAAGATCCATTACCATAGCGGTTGCTTCCGGAACGTCCCCTTTCATATAAATTGGTGTAACAACAGAATCCGTCTTTCCTATATCGAATCCCTTTTTGCGGAGTCCAGCCTGCAGTTTCAGTGCGTTACTCCACAGCTTTTCTTTCAACGATGGATTATTCCTCAATAATTCCAGTCTTTTGAGATTACCAAGTACGACTGCCATTGGTAAACTTTTAGCAAAAATCTGACTCCTGATATTGTACCTGATATAGTCTACAATCGGTCTTTCACCAGATACAAAAGCGCCTATCGAGGCCATGGATTTTGCAAAAGTCGAAAAATATAAATCAATATCATCCTGAACACCCTGTTCTTCTCCCGCTCCTGCGCCTTTTTTCCCAAGTGTTCCAAAACCATGTGCATCGTCTACCAACAACCTGAATTTGTATTTAGATTTCAACGCTGTAATTTCTTTTAGTTTTCCCTGATCTCCTGCCATTCCGAATACTCCTTCAGTAATTACCAGAACTCCGCCTCCACCTTGTTTTTCAACAAGTGCATTTGCCCGTTGAATCTGCTTTTCAAAATCGTTGAGGTCATTATGTTTGAAAACATAACGATGGCCTGCATGTAAACGAAGACCATCGATAATACAAGCATGACATTCTGCATCATAAACTATCACGTCATGTCTCCCGCATAACACATCGATAATACTTACCATACCCTGGTAACCGTAATTCAGCAGTGCGGTGTCCTCCTTTCCAACAAATTCAGAAAGTTCTTTTTCAAGCTGTTCATGCTGGTTACTGTTTCCACTCATCATACGGGCACCCATAGGTGAAGCAAGACCATATACAACTGCACCTTCCGCATCCGCTTTTCTTACTTCCGGATGGTTAGCAAGTCCCAGATAATTATTCAGACTCCACACGATCATTTCTTTTCCACGAAAATTCATTCTGCTACCAATTTCACCTTCCAGTTTTGGAAATGCAAAATAACCATGCGCTCTGTCCCGATGCTGTCCGATTGGTCCTTTGTGTCTTGTCAGCTTTTCAAAAATATCTGCCATATGTTAAACTACAATTGGTTAAAATTGATGCAAAAATAATGCATTTACGTAACCGGACAATATGCAAATGAAGATACCTTTGTTTAAAGCTTTATTGAATATGAGGAAATTCTTTTTTTTTATTGCGCTCGGTATATGCCAGGTATTTCATGTTTGGGCACAACCGGCAAATTCATCAATTGCAAGGCCTAAGCTGGTTGTAGGCATTGTTGTAGATCAGATGCGCTGGGATTTTCTTTACCGTTATTATAACAGGTACAGTGAAGATGGCTTTAAAAGGATGTTGAAAGAAGGCTTTTCCTGCGAGAATACATACATAAATTATTTACCATCTTTTACCGCCGTTGGTCATACCTGTATTTTTACTGGTTCTGTGCCATCCATTTCAGGTATAACGGGTAATGACTGGGTGGATCAATTAACGGGTGCTCATGTTTATTGCACAGAAGATAGTACTGTGCAATCGGTCGGTGTTGAATATGCGCCCGATGGAAAAATGTCTCCCCGAAATCTGCTTGTTTCAACCATTACTGATGAATTGCGTATGGCAACAAATTATCAGTCGCGTGTGGTTGGCATCTCTTTGAAAGACAGGGCCGCTATTCTGCCTGCAGGACATACTGCCAACGCTGCATTCTGGATGGACGATTCCAGTGGTAATTTTATCAGCAGCTCGTATTATATGAAAAGACTTCCTGAAGCTGTTGAAAATTTCAATAAGCAGAAAAATATTGAGCATTTCACAAACAGTGAATGGAACACGCTTTATCCGATCAATACATATATAGAAAGCGATTCTGACAATAAATCATACGAGGGAAAACTGACGGGTGAATTATTGCCTGTATTTCCGCATAATATTAAGTCTGCTTATGCAAAAAATCATGCATCTTTTCGTTCAACTCCCTTCGGAAATTCTTTAACGCTTGATTTTGCAAAAACCATTTTGGATGCCTATCAGCTGGGGCAGGGTACAGCAACGGATTTCCTGACAATTAACTGTGCATCGACAGATTATGTTGGACATTTATTCGGACCCAATTCAGTGGAGATCGAGGATACCTATTTGCGGCTGGATCTTGATCTTGCGACATTTTTTTCTTATCTCGATAAGAAAGTAGGGAAAGGTGAATATTTAGTTTTTCTGACAGCGGATCATGGAGTATCTCACGCAGTGGGATATTCGCAGGCGAACCGGATGCCCGCTGATTATTTTGCAAACATGAATATCCTGAATAGCCTTGACCAGCTCATACAGCAGAAACTTGGTTATTTTAAAGTAATCCGTTCCGGTGGTAATTACCAAATCAATTTCGATATGGAAAAAATTGCCGCTTATAATGCTGACTTCGACGCTATCAAAAAACTAGTTGTGGATTATTTGAAAAAGCAGCCCGGTGTGGCTTATGTAGTGGATATTGAAAAGATCCAGGATGCTCCCATACCGGAACTTGTCAAAACCATGATCATCAACGGATATAATTTTAAAAGAAGCGGACAGGTTCAGGTTATTTTTCAACCTGGATGGCTTGAATCTTATGCCAGGACGGGATCAACTCATGGCACATGGAACCCTTATGACACACATATCCCGCTGATTTTTATGGGATGGGATATTCATTCTGGCGCATCAGCAGCCCGTGTTAACATGACAGATATAGCGCCAACCCTTGCTACTCTTTTGCATATCCAGACACCTGATGGTAACATTGGCACACCGATCATGGATTTGCTCACCAGATAAATATTAAAGATTAAATAATTAATCAATAATATTTTATAATAGTTTAAATATGCAAAAGTTTTCTCGTAGCGAAAAAATTTGGCTGATCCTTTTCATACTTGTTCTGATCGGGCTTATTGGTGGATGTATGTATGAAACAGTAGTCAATCACAAACCCATCGGACCAAGACCTACTCGTAAAGTAAAGGTTCAATCCGGATTACTTAGGATAAAGAGCCTGTCTGATTCTTTCCGCGATATCCTGTAAATGATATTTGGTTAGTTTATCAGTAGATAAATTTGCTGCTGTTAATATTCGTTTGTTTAATGCAGCCAGATGCCCCCGGGCAATGGATGGGATATCTGTATTTTTGATATCTGCGCCGAAAAAAATAATCAATCCTCGGGGTATTCCGGCAGGTATAACGGGTGCCGAAGGATTCATTAGGGATATCATTATTTCCACATATTGTTTTTGCAAATTTCTCCTTAAAGGCTCTATAGCTTTTGTGCTATTAAGTTCATTCCAAAGACCTTTTTCCAGATCGGTTACAAGGTCTTCCGGATCGTATACTGTAGCTTTACCAAATCGATCAGAAACGGCTTCCATTCTGAACAACCGGGAAGAAGAAAGCAGCGAATTCAATACACTGCTTTGGGTATTTGCAATCATTTCAGAAGAAGAAGGACTGCTGATTTTATTCAAAATATTTTTATCAAGAAGCCAGTAAGGTGTATCGAATAATTGATTCTGAAGAAAAATCACAGCCTGCTGCTGAACAGATTTTGGGGTTGGTTCATAAACGTCTCCCGGTTGTTCAACACTTTTGAATGTTTCATAAATTCCTCCAACATTTTTTGCAACGTGATTCATATACCGGCTAAATTGTCCAATGAGTTGTGTATACATGTCTTCCAGATTATCATAAGTGTCTGCTTCTTCTTTTGTCCATTCAGGCAACTTTGTGATGATTTTTTTAAGATTGAGAATTCCGTATTCACTGGCTTTTACACTATTATCGCTGAGGTCTTCTGTTTGAGATCTTGGATCAAAATTCTGGGCTTCACCGCCAAACCATAATCTGGGATTAGTTTTCAGGCTGTCTATGATCCAGTGGTTTAGTACTTTTCTGTCTTCTTCATCGGTTTTGGTATCTGGTATTAATTTATATCCCCATTGAATTGCCCATTTATCATAAGGGCCGATTCGCGGATATAATCCTTTTGGTCCTATACGATCTTCTGGTTGCGCTACATAGTTAAAACGTGCGTAATCCATGATAGAAGCAGTATGTCCGTTGGCTTCCACCCAGGCCTTATCTCTCAGCTTTTCAACCGGGGTTTGACTACTGCTGCCCATATTGTGGCGTAGTCCAAGTGTATGCCCGATTTCATGAGAAGAAACAAAACGTATTAATGTTCCCATCAGGCTGTCGTCAAAAATCATTCTGCGCGCTCGTGGATCTACCGCGCCGGTCTGGATCATATACCAGTCGTGCAAAAGCTTCATTACGTTGTGATACCAGCCGATATTACTTGTGAGGATTTCACCAGTCCTTGGATCCGCTTCATTGGGACCATAAGCATTTTCAATGTCAGATGCGAAATACCGGATAACAGAAAATCGTGCATCTTCAAGATTCATCGTAGTATCTTGTTCAGGCCATTCCTTTCCCACAATTGCATTTTTGAATCCTGCTTTTTCAAAAGCAGATTGCCAGTCATTGATCCCGGCTATCAGGTAAGGTCTCCATTGTTTTGGTGTTGCGGGATCAATATAAAAAACGATGGGTTTCTTTGGCTCCACAAGTTCACCTTTTTTCCAACGCACCATATCTTCTTCCCTTGGTTCCAGCCGCCAACGGTGAATAAAAGTTCTTGTTTCAGTTTTCTGTGAAGTGTCACTGTAAACAGAATATTCACTTGCAAAATATCCGACCCTGGGATCGAAAATCCTTTTCCGCATAGGAATAGAAGGCAACATGATGAATGAGTTATTAAGTTCCATTGTTACGGCACCTGCAACATCTGCTGCCGGTAAACTGCTGGAAGGAATTCCCGTATTAAGATTACCGGGTCCGGATGAAGAACTGAACGTTTTAACAGACCGCACTTCAGTATTGAGGGGGTAACTGTGCATATAGGAAATATAAGAGCGTTCAGAAGAAATTCCGCCCAGGTTATATCTTCTCTTAAGATCCGGACTCAGGCTAACCGGCTGATTATCCAGTTTAAAAAAATCTGTAACGTCAATCACTACACTATTCGAATCTTTCCCATAAGCCTTGATATCAAAAGCAGCTGCAATCGGATCAACATTTGAGTTCCTTACTGCCATTGCGATGGGCTGAGTAGAATCCGGAGCCACACTTACGATGGTCATAACGCGTAAAAAAACATTATCTGAAGGACCTTTTTCCCAGCGAATGGTCTGCTCATTTACTTTCTCGCCACCATAAGAACGGCTGCCGGCAGGAGACTTGCCAAACCTCGTAATAGCCAGGATCTCACGATTGAATAGTGAATCCTGAATTTCGAAATACCATTTATCCTCCACTTTATGTACCGTGAACAGTCCGTATTGTGTTACCGCTTTTTCTGTGATTACTTCTTTATAAGGTTTGGGATTGGTTTTAGGCAGAGGTGAAATTATGGTGCCTGTAACCGTAACAGGTTTTTTAACAACAGGGTTGGCGGGGGTTTGTTGAGAAAAACAAATACCGGCGAATGTCATGCTTATAAACAAGGCTATGATTGATTTCATTCGCTGAAAATATGGAAATAAGACTAAAGCTAAAAGCTTAAAGGCTAAAGCTTTGATGTAAGGTTGTGCCGCAGGGTGAATGGTCGTTGGATTACAAGCGATGGAAGGTGCCAAAATAATAATGGTGAAAGCGGTAGAAATCCCACCTTCACCATTCTAAAAAGAAGATTTAGAATTTATGCATTACGATTTATGCAATTCAGATCTTCAAAAGCAGTTTGTAATCGATTTATGAAACTTTCCTCCCCTTTACGAAGCCAGACTCGTGGATCATAATATTTTTTATTGGGCTTTTGTTCGCCTTCCGGATTACCCAGCTGACCCTGAAGGTATGCTTCATTTTTCTTATAGTATTTTTGAACGCCTTCCCAGAAAGCCCATTGCAAATCTGTATCAAGGTTCATTTTAATGGCACCATAACTGATAGCTTCGCGAATTTGATTTTGAGGTGAACCGCTACCACCATGAAAAACGAAATAAACAGGTTTTGGTTTTGTTTTTAATTTTTTCTCAATATAATCCTGGCTGTTTTTGAGAATTACCGGACGAAGTTCCACATTCCCCGGGCTGTATACTCCATGCACATTCCCGAATGCGGCAGCAACCCCAAATAAGTTTCCAACTTTACTTAATTCTGAAAAAGCATATGCAACATGTTCTGGTTGTGTATATAACTTATCATTCTCTACTCCGCTGTTATCTACTCCATCTTCTTCTCCTCCCGTCACACCGAGTTCTATTTCTATTGCCATGCCGAGGGGCTTCATACGTTTAAAGAATTCAACAGAAGTATGAATATTTTCCTCCAGAGGCTCTTCCGAAAGATCCAGCATGTGTGAGCTGAAAAGAGGTTGTTTATTTTCTTTATAATATGCTTCGCCCGCGTCCAGTAATCCGCTTATCCAGGGAAGCCATTTTTTAGCAGCATGATCGGTATGTACGATAACCGGAACTCCGTAATATTTTGCTACTGTATGTATATGCAGAGCGCCTGAAACGCCTCCATAAATATTTGCTTGTAATTTATCGTTAGGCATTCCTTTTCCTGCAACAAACTGGGCGCCTCCGTTTGAAAATTGAATGATGATGGGGGAGTTTACTTTTGCTGCCCCTTCCAGTGCTGCATTGATGGTGTCGGTTCCGGTAACATTTACTGCAGGTATGGCAAATTCATTTTCTTTTGCATCCTGATAAAGAGCTTCCAGCTCTTCGCCAAATAAAACACCGGCTTTGAATTTTGCCATGAGATTGTATTTCAAGTTTTAAGGATGCAAAGATACGGGTTCCGGCCCGCACCAGCAGGGCGGATTCGTTGAAAATCATCTAAAATTTAATCTATACGTAATCTGAATCTTAGAAATCTTTCAGTCCTGGAATTTTCCCAGGTTTTTTTGGATCAGTGCGAGATTTTTTTGGAGAGTTTGTTTTAACTGCCTTTTAACCAGCTGGCCCATTGATCGGCATTTTAGAAATACAGGGGCATGGAATTCCGATGCAAGCTCTTCACGTAATTGTATAAGCTTTTCCTGTGTTGAAATATTATCGGTCGACATAATATTAAGCAGGTGCATTAATCTGAATCTTGAAGAAGCAACACGAAATGCCATCATTGTCCTTTCTTCTGTTTGATACTGGGTAATGGAATCCTGGTTTAAATATTTAATACAGATTTCAACCAGAGATTTATTCTCTTTAAAAAATTGTGGCAGATAAATATTTTTTCTTCCTTCATAAGACTGCTGGTCAAAATCTATGGCCCGGATACGATATTGGAAATCTTCAATATCCGGAGTGATATCTACAACGAAATTATAAGATCGCATATCACCCAGTAAACGCACAAAACAACGTTCGTTGAATTTCACAAACTCTTTAGCAAACCGGATCCTGTTGGTTATTGGCTCATTTAAATAATGCATAATAAAGATATCACCAGGGATTCCGGGTATATGGTCTTCTATCAATGTTTGCTGATGAGTGAAAAAGCTGATACGGTTTGGAGACAACAAATGCTCCAGTTCGAGGCCGTATACTCGAGATGAATCTGCCTGTTTGATATAAAAATGATCGTAGTTGTCGTTAAATTTATTAACGATTCGTATCCTGAAAGGACTTGAGTTGGCAAAACTGCAGAAATCCACACGGGCTACATCAAGATGTTTACTGAAAGTCAGGTCACCTTCAGTTTTTAATATAGCATACATTTTTACGAGTCCTGACCGGATATATTGCCAGTGTTGCATGTCATATGAAACGGTTTCCCATAAACTGTCTTTACCATTTTTATCTTTTAAAGGAACTGCGTAAGCAACATGCAGCAGGTCATTATATGAAACGGGTAATTTCACTTCACGACCATGGAGCTGGAGATAATTCCGAAGTAAATCATTTACTGGGAAAATGGGTTTCTTCCGGGAAGGCTTATTAGATTGATTATTATCCGGCGTGTTAACGTCGAATGAAAAATTCATCATTAATCTTTGGACAAAGATCATTTATTTAAACTAAAAGCTACTGCCTTTAGCCTCCTATGGGTACCTCCTGCTAAATTATATAAAAAACTTAGCAGGAGGACGCGGGATAAACAGTTTGTTTTAAAATCGAGTACTGGAACTGTTACCGGTTTCCCCATGGAATTGGACTTCAGGGTGGTTGTTTCAAGGATCAGATTTAAGGAATAAGGTCGGTTCCAGAGCCGGGATCAGGTTTTTACAGGATTTGGATCTCCGCTTCGGAATAGGAAATGGTTTCTACAGGACAGGTTTGATTTCTTGGGAAGGGTTCAGGTTTTTCTTACAGGACAGGTTTTCAAAATAGGATCAGGGTCTTTCAAATAGGATCGGATTCGGTTTCTCAGGGTAAGAAAAAAAGAAGTTGACTGATATCGGATTTTACTTGGAAATTCTGTCGGATATTGGATATAAGAACTTTGGTCGGTTTTTGGATATGTCGGGATTGAGTATTTATCAATCAACTTCACTATCAAAATTAACTTATACACATATTAACAACAATAGCCTTTTTGCCTGATTTTAACAGTTCATGATTTACACTGAAGCTGGTAGTTTAACGAATTCTCCGAATCGTAGATTTACGTGCAGTATCGAAATTTATGCCTTGTTAGTAAAAGACTGGAGCACATCATACTTTGTAACTATATGAAAATTACCACTATCATCTTTTGCGAGCACGGCGCCATTCTCTTTACTTATGAGTGAGTTGATTCTTTCAACTGGTGTATCATAAGAAACTACTGGATATGGAGCTTCGATTACTTCGTGAATTTTTTTATGTCTGATATCGGATCCATTGCTTATGATGATATTGAATAATCCACTTTCACTTACAGCGCCTATTGGAATGCCTTCCTTTACAACAGGAATATTTTCGATATGCAATTCCTTCATTCTGTCAAAAGCTTCGCCAACTGTTTGTTCAGGATTAATTGTTACCAGTGTGCTAATACCACGCGAATTGACTATATCTCGAAAAGTTTTAACGTCAAGAAATCCCCGTTCCATCATCCATTGATCATTATAGATTTTTGCGACATATCGGCTGCCATGATCATGAAAAATACAAACGACCAGATCATCCTTTTTTAATTTATTTTTTAATTGAATTAATCCCTGCAAACAACTACCAGCACTGTATCCACAAAATAATCCTTCATCTTTAGCGAGACGACGGGCCATTATTGCGCCGGCTTTATCGGTAACCTGCTCGAAATGGTCGATTACAGACATATCATAGTTCTCTGGAATAAAATCTTCTCCGAAGCCTTCTGACACGTATGGATGAACTTCATTCATATCAATCTCTCCCGTATTGAAATATTTTGTAAGCAGTGATCCGAAAACATCTATTGCCCATATCTGAATGGCGGGATTTTTCTCCTTTAAAAACATCGCAGTTCCTGTAATTGTACCACCAGTTCCCGCGGTACAAACAAGGTGTGTGATTTTTCCTTCTGTTTGTTTCCAGATTTCAGGGCCTGTGGTTTCATAATGAGCAAGCCGGTTTGCAAGATTATCGTATTGATTGCAATGAAAGGAATTTGGAATTTCTTTGGCTAGTCTCCGGGCAATCGAATAATAACTTCGTGGATCATCTGGTTCGACATTTGTTGGGCAAACAATTACCTCAGCACCCACGGCTTTAAGAATATCGGATTTTTCTTTCGATTGTTTATCTGTCGTGGTAAAAATACATTTATATCCTTTTACGATGGCTGCCAAAGCCAAACCCATTCCTGTATTTCCACTGGTGCATTCAATAATAGTTCCACCAGGTTTAAGTTTGCCTTCCTGTTCGGCTACTTCAATCATCTTTACAGCCATCCGGTCTTTAATGGAATTACCGGGATTGAAATAATCAACTTTGGCTACGACGATACCAGGAATATCCCGTGTAATTTTATTTAAGCGGATAAGTGGCGTATTGCCGATCGTTTCAAGAATATTATTTTTTATATCCATGAAGCAAATGTACAAATGATTAGGCACTGTCCCCTTTGGTCAGGCGACCAGCATCCCTGGAATTTTTCTTTCCCTGCATATATTTATCAACAAGTATAAGACCAAGCATAACGTTGATGCCAATAAAAATATTTACATAAGTATTATTTAATAGAAGGCTCCAGTTTACTTTATTGGCATTAAGACTATATGCAGGTATCAGATTACCTGTTGAATTACTGCTCCAATGAATCTGTCCGATAAAATAGATAAATAATCCTCCGATCATGACCAGGAAAAAAGCCATAAACCCGCGGATCACATTTTTATTGATATAATTTTTTGTTGCAGGCGCTACATGTAAATGAGCGATTTCTTCCATAATATTTTTAGTAAAGCGAAGAGAGGGCATTTCAAGATCTTCTTTCTGAAGCATTTCATGAATGTTCATCAGCTCGATATATTTATTGTGCCAGACCGGATCTTCCGCAATATGCTTTGAAATGTCCGCTTTCAAGGTTGCATCGGCAAGTCCGTCAATATATTCCCAAATAAGTTTTTCCATTTCTTGCTCCATATCATTTCTTTTAATAATAAAATATCCATAAGAATGTTTTAATTCTCCCTTAATCCGCATATATTTCCCGTACTTCATGAGAAAAATGTTTTTCCATCTTTTCCTTTAGACGTTGTCTTGCCCTGTGAAGTTTCACTTTTACAGTATTAGGATCCAGGCGCATTATTTTACCTATTTCCTCAAGAGTCTGATCACCTTTATAAAAAAGATTGAGTACCTGGGCGTCGTCAGGGCTAAGCATTGAAATGGCCTGATTCAGCATGGTATGCTTTGATTTTTGTTCAATTCCATTGGCACTGAAACCTGATTCCCTGTTTTCTGCCTGGATGCCGTTTCTTTCATTGTCAAGAGAAATAATATCCAGTTTTTTCTTTCTTAAAAAACTAAGACAGGTTGTGCGGGTAATGGTAAATAACCAGGTACTGAATTTTGAGTCCCCGCGAAAATCAGCCAATGAGCGATATGCTTTTACAAAAACATCCTGGGCAATTTCTTCAGCATCTTCCCTGTTCTCAGTAAACCTTAGAACAAGGGTGAAGACATAATTTTTGTACTTTTCTACCAACAAAGCAAACACAGACTGCTCCCCTTTAAGGATCCTGTCAATGATCTGGTCATCTGGTTGCCCGCTTATTACCACAAGGATAAGACGTTATATATTAGATCATGGTTACAGGCTAAGGTACATTTAAAGAAAGTATGGGAGTATGGGAGTGTGGGAGTGTAAAAAACTGTCAGTTCTTGTAACCTAAGCCCAAATGGTGTAGTCTGATAGGGGTAGAAAACAATTGATAAAAATTAAATAAAAAGTATATGGGACCCGATCAACTGGTATTTTTTTGGCTTATTCTTAGCAGTCTTTCTATTTGTGCATTGATTTTCGGCATCAGGTATATCAATAACAAGGAAAATATGGCCATGATTGAGAAGGGCCTCGATCCGAAATTGAAACTGGAAAGACGTCCGGCCCCTTTCCGTAATCTCAAGTGGGGTCTGTTACTGGTGGGGTCCGGTATCGGGTTATTTATTGCTTATCTCATGGACAATTTCTTTTTATATAGCGTTCGAATACATGCAGCACATGGTTTTGGGAACGATGACGCCAATGTACCTATTTACTTTGCCCTGATTGCCATTGGGGGAGGAATCGGTCTAATCATGTCTTATAAGATTGAAAGAAAACAATTGCCGGACAATCAAGTGCTTTAATTGGTCTTCACTGCTGTTGGAATGGAGTTGTTGGCTTCCAATAACTCCATTGCTTTTATTAAAACAGGGTCTGTTTGGTTCATTATATAAAAATAGCCCTGAGTACGCCAGATAAATCTCGCGAGAAAGGCCTTCACTCTTATTTCCACCTGGCTTCGGTTCACAGGATCAATACCCTCCAGATTGATAGAATCCTTTTTTGTATAAGCAAGAAGTTCATTCCATACTTCAGCATCTTTTTTGAAACCGGTATAAAATGCCGCAGGTGATTGGAACTGTTTTAACTCGGCCTGGTGACGAATAAAATATTCGTAAATAAAGTTATTCAAATCTCCGCTGATATATAGTGCGCTTACATTCCTTGAAATTTGTGTTGTATCAAGGGCCACAAAAAAGTCGGGAGTGATTCCTCCACCTCCGTAAACCAGTCTGCCTGATGGCGTTTTGAAAACAGGCCCGGAGTGAATATTGGAAGTATCTCCATGAATTACCTCACCATTGTGAAAACGATCGATCACTTCTTCATTATAAGCTTCACGGCCTTTATTATATGGTTTTTGGATACTTCGCCCCAATGGAGTATAATATCGGGCAATTGTCAGACGAAGTTCGCTTCCGTCATTCAATTCGAAAGGCTCCTGTACCAAACCCTTGCCAAAAGTCCGGCGGCCAACTATACTTGCCCTATCCCAGTCCTGCAAGGCACCTGCAAGGATTTCACTGGCTGATGCTGTTCCTTCATCCACCAGGAGTATGAGTTTCCCGGTTTCAAAACTTCCGGGTCTTTGGGCATGATATTCTTTTCTTGGGCTTTTCCTTCCTTCCGTATAAACTATCAATTCATCATTACCAAGAAACTCATCAGCCATATTCACAGCTTCATCCACGATACCACCACCATTTCCCCGGATGTCTAAAACAAGTTTTTTCATACCTTGTTTTTCTAATGGCTCTAAGGCCTCCATAAATTCTTGGTAAGTGGTTCTGGAAAACTTGTTGATCCTGATATAACCCGATTCTTTGTCAATCATATACGCTGCATCTAAAGCAGGCAAGGGAATCACCCCACGCAGGATCGTGAATTGTTTGGGAACATGATCCCGAAACATAGTCAGATTTACCATGCTTGCTCCAGGCCCACGCAGCAATTTTTTTATCTTTTCTGCAGTAATACCATTACCTGCGACAACGGAATCATTTACCCGGATGATCTGGTCCCCAACCTGGAGTCCTGCTTTATCACTGGGCCCCCCGCTGATCACATTGGTTACATTTACGGTGTCATTTAATATTTGAAATTCCACGCCAATTCCCTGGAAATTGCCCTGCAGGTCTTCATTCATTTCTACCTGGTCAACAGCCGGAATATAATAGGAATGCGGATCCAGGTGGGAAAGTAAACCCTGGATTGCTTCTTCGCTCAATGAATCTTCCTGAACAGAATCCACATACTTATCATTGATGATATCCAGCACTTCCTGGACGGGACTCAGTTTTCCTGTTTTAAAAAATCCTCCGGTACTGGTACTTGGATAAAGTCTGAATCCGATTAACATTCCCAGAATCATAACCACAGCGAATAAAAGGGGCAGCCAGAAGTTCAGTTTTTTCATGTATTTGATTTCACCTGATGTGCTGCAAATTTAGCAAAGAAATGATCTGTAACTGATGGTATATTTACCTTACACCATAAACAATATACCTTCGCCCCGAAAACTTTAAAAAGTTAATATGCCTATACTGATTGCGGATAGTGGTTCTACCAAATGTGAATGGTGTTTTATATCAAATGGCCGGAAACAATTCATAAATACCCAGGGTGCAAGCCCTTATTTCCTAAATGAATTGCAACTTGTGGCATTGATGCAGAATGAACTTTTACCGGCATTAAATAAAAATAAGCCTACTCATATATATTTTTACGGAACTGGTTGTGCTTCTGCTTCAAACAGGGCTCTGGTGCGAAGAGCCATTAAAAAAGTGTTCCCGAAAGCATGGATTGAAATTGAACATGATCTGACAGGCGCTGCGAGAGCACTCTGCGGAAAAAACAAAGGCCTCGTTGCAATATTGGGAACGGGCAGTAATTCTGGCTATTATAATGGAAAGAAAATTATTCGTAATAGCCCTGGACTTGGTTATGTATTGGGAGATGAAGGCAGCGGGGCCTATCTCGGGAAAAAAGTGCTTCAATATTTATTATACAAAATTTTCGATGCTGAATTGCATAATAAATTTCGTAAAAAATATAGTGTAACAGTTTCAGATATACTCGACTCAGTTTATAAAAAACCATTGCCCAATCGGTATATTGCTTCTTTCACGATATTTCTGGCTGAAAACCGCGGACATTATATGATAGAAAATATTATTGAGGACGGACTTTTTGATTTTTTTTCTATACATCTGGCTCGTTATCCTGAAGCCGGGAAAATACCAATTTATTTTACAGGAAGTGTTGCTTTTGGGTTTCAGGATATTCTGAAAGAACTTTGTAAATCATTTGGCTGGGAAATTGGTAAGTTTTTAAGAAAGCCAATGGATGGATTGATTGCTTATCATAAAAATAAATGATGGACTTTGAAAAGATAACAGAAGAGCAGGGTCCTTACCGACATCTGGAAAAAATGAGCACACGTGAGCTTCTCACTTTTATTAATAGGGAAGATCAACAGGTGCCCCTGGCGGTCTCCCAGTCTATACCTCAGATTGAAAAACTTACAGAAATCGTCACCGATAAAATGCTCAGCGGCGGCCGCTTATTTTATCTTGGAGCCGGTACAAGTGGCCGATTGGGTATTCTTGATGCCAGTGAAATTCCGCCTACTTATGGGATGCCTTATGGTTTGATCATCGGACTGATTGCAGGAGGAGAAAAAGCAATTCGTACACCTGTAGAAAATGCCGAAGATGACCGTGAGCAGGGATGGCTTGATCTCTCCGAATTTGAAGTAAATGAAAAAGATGTGGTCATTGGAATAGCCGCCAGCGGTACAACCCCTTATGTTATCGGTGCACTGGAAAAATGCCGGCAGAAAGGTATAACTACTGGGTGTGTAACTTGTAATCCGGGTACACCGCTGGCAGCAGCATCTGATTATCCTGTGGAAGTGATAGTAGGTCCGGAGTTTGTTACCGGCAGCACCCGGATGAAAAGCGGCACTGCGCAGAAACTTGTTCTGAATATGATTTCTACAACTGTGATGATCCGAATAGGAAGGGTGGAAGATACGCGGATGGTCAATATGCAGCTCACCAATACCAAACTAATAGAAAGAGGTACAAGTATGCTTATGAATCAGACAGGAATTACCGATTATCAAACAGCAAAAAAACTTTTGCTTCAATTCGGGAGTGTTAAAAAAGCAGCTGAAAGCAGAAGGAAGTAAACTGAAAGTATGGGAGTATGGGAGTATGGGAGTGTGGGAGTATGGGAGTGAAGTACATTAAAAAATAAATAGGAATTTGCAAATGTATCAGGAATTTGAATATGCATGATATTGAACCATATTATAACTGGCGACACATTTATATTAGTGAGGAAGACGAACGTTCACCCTTCTTCGGACGTATTTATTCAGAATTTGAATTTACTCAGGCGATCTATAATTATTTAATTCATCCTCAATGGGATGAATTTGGCTCACGAACGCTTTATTTAAAAGTGTTATTAGCCGATTATGAAGAAAAATATGTAATTATTGAACTGATCGGTGAATGGAATGACGCAATTGAAAATGATATAATGAGCCTCAAAAGAGAAGTAGCTGATAAATTCATGGCAGAAGGAATTTTTAAATTTATTCTAATCGCAGAAAACGTACTGAATTTCCATAGCGGCGATAAAGATTATTATGAAGAATGGAGAGAAGACGTGGAAGACAGGCAAGGTTGGGTTGTCTGCATTAATATGCCAGAACCGACCCAGTATGATTTTCGCAGGGCCAAACTGGATCGTTACATCAGTCTCATAGAGCAGCCTGACTGGAGAATTTATAAGCCCTTTCATCTTTTTAAACTGGTAAGTTCCTTGCAGGAGAAAAGATTAAACAACTTATAATACCATCCAGGCCCTGAAAATAAATTTTTTGTATCACTGGAATGATTTATTTTTGAAGAGATATATGGTCAACAGAAAAGCATACCGTTATTTTGGTTTTTATTTTTTCTTCTACTTTAGAAGCAAACCGGGCATGCTTTTGTTAATCAACAGGTAATTTTTAGAACTTAACAATAGAATCCCGGTCAAAAGCCGGGATTTTTTTTTATCATATGCAGCAACCTATTCAACGTGTAGCCATTCAGGGATATGAAGGAAGTTTTCATCAGGAAGCAGTCAGAATTTTTTTTGGCGAAAAGACCAATATTCTGGCATGTGCCCGCTTCCAGGAAGTAGTGAAATCAGTAACTGATCCAAGCCTTTGTGATGCTGCGGTAATGGCTATAGAAAATTCCATTGCAGGTAGCATTCTTCCCAACTATTCACTGCTTCGGAATAGTGACCTGGTGATTTCGGGTGAAATTTATTTGCAGATCCGACAGAATCTGGTAGTGAATCCGGGCATAACACTTAAAGACATAAAGGAAGTACATTCCCATCCGATGGCCATACTGCAATGTCTGGATTATCTAAACCAATTCGATTGGAAACTGATTGAAACGGAAGATACTGCCCTGAGTGCAAAACATATTCATCAGCGTAAAAGCAAGCATATCGCTGGCATCGCCAGTAACCTGGCAGCCAGTTTATTTCAATTGGAGATGATCGCCCCCGATATTCATACCATGAAAAATAACTATACAAGATTTTTAGTATTACAACGTAAAGAAAATTCAGAACCTGTAAAAGATGCAAATAAAGCTTCTGTTACTTTTCATACTGATCATTCACGTGGAAGCCTCGCAAAAGTGCTTACTCTCATTGCGAATGCTGGTATTAACCTGAGCAAATTGCAATCCTATCCGATACCCGGCAGTGACTGGAAATATAGTTTTCATGCTGATATGGAATTTGAAAATACGAACGAATTTGAAAATGTGATCGAGATTATTAAACCTGCAATATCTGATTTAAAAATTTATGGAATTTACAAAAAAGGAATACAGACATAATTTGCAAAATTAAAATTCTGCCAGGCTGAATATGTTTTAATGTTTATAATGATTTTTAAAAGTATTTAACATCGAAAATATTATAAAAGCTTTCAACAATGAGGACAGCACAAAGACTCGAGGGAATTGGGGAGTACTATTTTTCTAAAAAATTACGGGAGATAGACGATCTCAACAGGGAAGGTAAAAATATTATAAGCCTTGGCATCGGCAGCCCTGACCAGGCTCCTCATCCTGATGTGATCAGAATATTGAATGAAGAGAGCAATAAACCAAATACCCATGCATATCAAAGTTATAGAGGGTCACCTATTTTGAGAAAGGCGATGGCAGGTTGGTACAAGGAATGGTATGATGTAAACCTAAATCCTGATCTGGAAATTCTCCCGCTGGCGGGATCCAAAGAGGGGATTATGCATATTTGTATGACTTATGTGGATAAAGGGGACCTTGTATTAATTCCCAATCCGGGTTATCCAACTTACCAGAGTGCCGCAAAACTGGCCGGTGCCAATCTGGTTGCTTATGAATTAAAGGAAGAGAATAACTGGTTGCCTGATTTCAAAGAATTGAAGCAATTGGTCATGAAAAAACAGACTAGCCAGGAATCAGTATTGATGTTTGTGAATTATCCGCAAATGCCAACGGGACAAATGCCAACAAAAGATCTTTTTGAAGAATTGCTTTCATTTGCAAAAGAGAATCATGTCCTGCTCGTTCATGATAATCCTTATAGTTTTATTCTAAATGATGAACCTATGAGCATATTGCAGTCCGAAGGAGTCTGCGATTACGTTATTGAACTTAACTCACTCAGTAAATCGCACAATATGGCCGGATGGCGCGTTGGTATGATGATAGCCAAATCAAAGCATATCGAAAATGTACTTCGGTTTAAAAGTAATATGGACAGTGGAATGTTTCTTCCCCTGCAACTTGCAGCAGCAAAAGCCTTGTCTCTCCCAGCATCCTGGTATGAAGAAGTAAATAAATTATACCGTATTCGAAAATCAGCTGTGGAAACATTACTTGAAGGATTGGGGTGCCGGTTTTCTAAAAAACAGGGGGGACTTTTTGTTTGGGCAAAAGTCCCCGATGGAATTGCTGATGGGTATTCACTGAGCGATCTTTTATTATATAATGCCAATGTATTTGTAACACCGGGCGGCATTTTTGGGACTGCCGGTAACAAGTATATCAGGGTAAGTCTATGTGCTCCAGAAGAAAAAATTCTTGAAAGTTTGGAAAGAATAAAAAAAGCTGGATTTATAAAACCAATTCAACATGTTTAATACGGTCACTGTAGTTGGGGTTGGTTTGATCGGCGGATCTTTTAGTCTCGGTTTGAAAGATCATGCCATGGTCAAAAAGGTTATTGGGGTGAGCCGAAGCGGCACTTCGGCCCTCAAAGCGCTGGAACTTGGAATCATTGACGAAGTATTACCATTGGAGGAGGCAGTTAAACAAAGTGATTTAATATATGTAGCTATTCCGGTTGATGTAACACTGCCTGTAATGAAGACTATCCTGGACCTTGTTACTTCAAAGCAAATTGTGGCTGATGCCGGATCAACTAAATATGCCCTTTGCAAATTCGTATCCGATCATCCTAACAGAAATCGGTTTGTTGCAACTCATCCGATGTGGGGAACTGAATATAGTGGCCCTGAAGCAGCTGTTCACGATGCATTTAAGGGCCGTTCCTGTGTGATCTGTGAAAGAGAAAAATCTGACCCGGAAGCCCTGGCGCTGATTGAAAATATTTATACCATTTTGGGAATGTCCCTTGTGAATATGGAAGCGGAAAGTCATGATGTTCATGCAGCCTATGTGAGTCATATTTCCCATATCACTTCCTTTGCGCTGGCCAATACTGTCTTGGAAAAAGAAAAAGAAGAGGATGCTATTTTTGAACTTGCAGGTGGTGGTTTTGAAAGTACGGTCAGGCTGGCGAAAAGTAGCCCGGCTATGTGGGGACCTATTTTTATGCAAAATCGCGATAATGTATTGGATGTTTTAAATGAACATATAACACAGTTACGTAAATTCAAAAGTTGCCTCGAAAAGGAAAACTATGATTACTTACTTCAACTGATGGAAAATGCAAATAAAATCCGGAGAATTTTAAAATGAAACACTTAATAATTAGCAGGGTTGTTGTAAAAGACGTATTTCCAGATTATCGTTAAGCATTGAGCCTTAAGCCTTAGGCTTTAAGCTTAATAGATTACCTTTGCGCAAAATTTTAGAACCGTATGAGTACATTTGAAGGGCTTGGGTTACAGGAGAACCTTCTGAAGGCTATAACCTCTTTAGGGTATACCCAACCCACCCCCATACAGGAAAAAGCAATTCCGGTTTTATTGAGTGGCACCAAGGACCTGGTCGGTCTTGCACAAACCGGAACCGGTAAAACTGCAGCTTTTGGGCTGCCATTGTTGCAACTATTGAAAGCTGAACAAAGATTTCCCCAGGCACTTATTGTTTGTCCGACAAGAGAACTCTGTATGCAGATTGTAAGTGAACTGGAACTTTTCAAAAAATATATGGCTGCTGTTCAGGTTTTGGCTGTATATGGCGGTGCTTCAATTGGTATGCAGATCCGGGATTTAAGAAGGGGTGTTCAAATTGTCGTTGCAACACCAGGCAGGCTCATTGACCTGATCGAAAGGAAAGCCATCAATCTGGAAGAGATAAAATATGTGGTGCTTGATGAAGCAGATGAAATGCTGAATATGGGATTTCAGGATGATATCGAATTTATTCTTCAGAATACGCCCAAACGGGATGCTACCTGGTTATTTAGTGCAACAATGCCTGCTGAAATTAAAAGGGTAAGCCGAAAGTATATGAAGGATCCAATGGAAATAACTGTTGGTACCAAGAATACAGCCAACAAAAATATAGATCACCAGTTTTTTGTCACAAATGCGCATCATCGTTATGAAGCGCTAAAACGATTGATTGATTTTAACCCGGGTATTTACGGAATTATTTTTACGCGCACCAAAGCAGATGCGCAAAATATTTCTGAAAAACTTACACGGGAAGGATACGATATCGATGCATTGCATGGTGATCTGACCCAGCAGCAACGGGATAAAGTTATGGGCGAATTCAGGGAGAAATCATTGCAGCTGCTCATTGCTACAGATGTAGCGGCCCGCGGAATTGACGTGCAGGGAATTACCCATGTTATTAATTATGAGTTGCCGGATGATGTGGAAATCTACACCCACAGAAGTGGTAGGACAGGAAGGGCTGGAAATACTGGAGTTTGTTTGTCGATTATCCATTCAAGAGAAATCGGAAAACTCCGTCAGATAGAACGCATTGTACAAGTACCTTTTCATAAAGTGGAAGTACCGACCGGAAAAGATGTTTGTCGCAAGCAGTTTTTTCATTTTATGGATAAATTACTGAATGCAGATATCAGTCACGGGGACTATGAATCATATGTTCCCATGATGGAAGAAAAATTTGCAGATGTGAGCAAAGAGGATGTATTGAAAAGAGTAGCAGCTCAGGAATTTACGCGATTTCTAAAATATTATGAAAATGCGGAAGACCTGAATGTGCGTGTACAAAGAGAAAGAGAGGCACCTTCACGCGGACCAAGAGAACGTATACCTATTGGAGCAGTCAGATCACCGCGCCCCTCATTTTCTCCCGGAAACGGTGATTTTGTAAAATTATTTGTGAATCTTGGAACTAAGGATGGTTTCTATAAAGCCAGCTTTCTTCAGTTTGTATTGGATATGAGCGACCTGAGAAAAGACGTGTTGGGGAAAATTGATATGAAGGAAATGAACAGCTGGATCGAGATTGACAGAAAATCGGCTCCCCAGATGATCAGAGCTATAGATGGCAAGAATTACAAGGGGAGAAGGATTCGTATGAATGATGCGAATACAAGATAGTTTCTTTTGCCACATTAAGAAAAGATATACAAACCAATACTCATGGTAGCATCAAAATCAATGAAAGAAATAACCCAGGCAGCGTGGGCAAAGCGTCCGCTGATTATTTCAGGTCCCTGCAGTGCAGAAACGGAAGTGCAGGTAATCCAAACAGCTGTACAGTTGCAGGAAACCGGCAAAGTAGATATTATGCGTGCAGGCATATGGAAACCCAGAACCCGTCCTGGAAGTTTTGAAGGTATAGGAACCAAAGGACTGGCCTGGCTGCAAAAGGCCCGGGACATCACGGGTATTCCTGTAGCTGTGGAAGTTGCCACGGCCAAACAGGTCGAAGACGCTCTGCATTTTGACGTGGATGTACTTTGGATCGGTGCCAGAACCACAGTAAATCCTTTTAGCGTACAGGATGTTGCAGACGCCCTGAGAGGAGTTGATGTTCCGGTGCTTATCAAGAATCCAATCAATCCCGATCTTGAACTTTGGATTGGTGCTGTTGAGCGTGTTTCCAAAGCCGGCATAAAACAAATAGGTCTCATTCACAGGGGTTTTAGCTCTTACGGAAACACAGAATACCGAAATGCACCCATGTGGCATCTGGCAATTGAAATGAAACGACGTCATCCGGGAATGTTATTCATAAATGATCCATCCCATATATGCGGACGCCGGGATATTCTTCAGGAAGTTGCCCAAACAGCGATAGACCTGGATTTCGACGGACTGATTATCGAAAGTCATATCGATCCCGATAAAGCATGGAGCGACGCCAAACAACAAATCACACCTGCCAAACTCGGCGAACTGGTCAGCAGTATACGCTGGCGTAATGAGGATGTGGCTTCAGAAGAATATCATGCGGCTCTTGAAAAATTAAGACAGCAGATTAACCAGCTCGATGACGAACTTATGCAGATCATCAGTGAAAGGATGAAGATTTCTGAAAAAATCGGACAATATAAAAAGGATAATAATATTACGATCCTGCAAACAAACCGCTGGAACGCTATCCTGGAAAGAGCCTTCAGGAAAGGAGATAAACTTGGTCTAAGCCAGGAATTCATTACAAAATATTTTGACGCAGTACACATGGAAAGTATTAATCACCAGAATAAAGTGATGAATTCTTAAGTAATATATCATTGTATGCTGAAAAAGACTTTTTCATTTTCTGCTTCCAGAACTACCTGCTATTTTGATGCATCTTTTGCGAATATTGGTAACCTTGTAGAGAAAGACAGGTCTATTTTTATAACAGACCAGCATATTTACGATCATCACAAAAAGTATTTTAAGGGATTAAAATTCATCCAGATTCCTGCAGGGGAGTCATTCAAGGTTCAATACATTGTTGATCAGATTATTGACCAGCTTATAAGCTTTGGTGCAGACCGGCAGACAACCATCATAGGAGTAGGAGGAGGTGTAGTAACCGATATTACAGGTTATGTCGCTTCTATTTATATGCGCGGCGTTCCTTTTGGATTTGTACCTACTTCTATTCTTGGAATGGTGGATGCGTCCATTGGCGGTAAAAATGGAATAGATATTGGCAATTATAAAAATATGATCGGGGTGATACGCCAGCCGGGATTCCTATTTTATGATGTGTCACTTTTACAATCCCTCCCTGTGGAGGAATGGGTAAACGGATATGCAGAAGTTATCAAACATGCTGCAATTAAAGATGCTTCGTTATTTCATGAACTCGAAAAAAATTCCATTCACAGTTACAGAAAAAATAAAAAAGCGTTAAGCGAACTTATTCGAAAAAACGTAATGATTAAGACGGCTATCGTAAAGCAAGATGAATTTGAAGGGAATGAACGCCGTCTTTTGAATTTTGGCCACACCCTTGGACATGCAGTTGAAAATGTTTATCATTTACCACACGGACATGCAATATCCATTGGAATTAAAGCAGCATGTCTTATTTCTGAAGAAATGCTGAATTTTAAAGAAACAGCCCGAGTAACGGGACTGTTGCAGCAATATGGGTTACCTATTGATATTCCGGTCGATTTCGGGAAAGTAATTGAGATTATGCGTATGGATAAAAAAAAGACAAGGGATATTATGAATTATGTATTGCTGGAAAAATTAGGTAAAGCAGTGATTAAACCGATCCCCATGTCTCACCTGGAAAAATTACTCTATTCAATTGCCCGCGCCAGATAATTTATAATGAACGTTACTATTTTTCCATCTGAAATAAAAGGAAGCCTTCAGGCGCCTTCTTCCAAAAGTTCCATGCAAAGGGCTTGTGCGGCTGCTTTGATTTCCCAGGCAAAAACCCATATTTTCAACCCGGGTCATTCCAACGATGACCTGGCAGCTCTCCGTGTTATTCGGGCATTAGGAGCAAATATTGAAAATCTTTCCGATGGTTCCCTGCTCATTGAAAGCAGAGGCATAAAACCTGTAAATGATTTTGTAAACTGTGGCGAAAGCGGACTCGGCATTCGGATGTTTGCACCATTGGTTGCATTAAATCCTACGAGGATTACCATTGAAGGAGAAGGAAGTCTTCTAAACAGACCAATGGATTTTTTTGATGAAGTCTTCCCAAAACTTGGTGTAGAAGTCTGGTCAAATATGGGCAGGTTGCCAATTCAAATCAAGGGTCCTTTGGTCCCTTCAAATATTCAAACTGACGGTTCACTTAGCTCTCAATTTCTTACAGGTCTTTTGATGGCCTATGCAGCTTCTGATGCAAAAAATATTACCATTGAAGTGAGTAATCTGAAAAGCCGGCCTTACATCGATCTCACGTTATCGGTTATGCGTGCTTTTAGTTTAAAGGTTCCTGTTAACCGGAACTATAATTCATTTTATTTTTCTTCCGAAACCTGGATAAAGCCGACTGGTACTATAGAATATAGTGTAGAAGGTGATTGGAGTGGAACTGCTTTCCTCTTAGTGGCAGCAGCCATTGCAGGAACGGCGGTGTTTCATGGTTTGGATTCTGGTTCAACTCAGGCTGATAAAGCGATATTAATGGCATTACAGGATACAGGTATTTCCATGTCAATTGGAAACGATGAAATTCAAATAGGTGACGGCCGTCGAAAAAAATTGAAGCCATTCCATTTTGATGCAACTGATTGTCCCGACCTTTTTCCACCGTTGGTTGCTCTGGCTTCGGTATGTCATGGTTCCAGTTTTATTAGAGGAGTTAGCAGGCTTGCACATAAGGAAAGCGACCGGGCCCATACTCTTCAGGAGGAATTTGGTAAACTGGGAATTGAAATCCTGATCAATGATGATATAATGGGGATAAAGGGGGTCGAAGAATTAAAATCCGCTACAGTTCATTCAAGGCACGATCACCGGATAGCTATGGCAACATCCGTTGCCGCTTTAAGGGCTGCAGGACCGGTCCAAATTGAAAAAGCTGATGCCATAAATAAATCCTATCCTGATTTTTTTAATGATCTTACAAGTCTCGGTGTTTCTGTTCATATATTAGATAAGATATTTTAGTATGAATTCATTTGGACGATTATTCAGGATGACCATATTTGGTGAATCACACGGAGTGGCAGTTGGTCTCGTCCTGGATGGTTGCCCTGCTGGTCTGGCACTAACTCAGGAAGATTTTATTTCGGATATAGAAAGAAGAAAAGGGGGGATCCAAAAAGGCACAACACCAAGACAGGAGTCTGATCTGCCAATTTTCAAAACAGGAATTTTCAACAATATAACAACTGGAGCACCCATTACCATACTGTTTGAAAATAATAATACACGCTCTGGTGATTATGAAAAACTAAGAGCCATACCAAGACCAGGTCATGCGGATTTTGTGGCACATGAAAAATTCGGGGGTTTTGAAGATTACCGTGGTGGCGGTCATTTCAGCGGCAGGCTTACAGTTGCCCTGGTAGCTGCTGGAGTGATTGCTAAAAAATTATTACACATTGTACAAACAGAGATCCGTGCAGAGATAAAAGAAATTGCAGGTCTGGAGGATCTCGAAGCAGGGCTTCAAAAAGCCATTGAAGCTAAAGATTCCGTAGGTGGGATTCTTGAATGTCGGGTTAAAAACCTTCCGGCTTCGCTGGGAGAGCCATTTTTCGACAGTGTGGAATCATTGATTTCACATGCTGTTTTCTCAATACCAGCTATCCGAGCAATAGAATTTGGAACCGGATTTGCTGCGGCCAGGATGTTTGGATCGCAACATAATGATGCAATCGCAGATAAAACAGGAAGAACTGTTACGAATCATGCCGGCGGTGTTGTAGGTGGAATTACCAATGGGAATGAACTGGTATTCAGAATTGCCGTAAAACCCACTTCATCTACACCAAAGGAACAGGAGACTTATAATAGAGAAACTGGAACCAGAGAATTATTTTCAGTAAAAGGCAGGCATGATCTATGTATCGCACTTCGTGTTCCTGTTGTTCTGGAAGCCGTAACAGCGCTGGTTTTAGCTGATCTGTTATTAATGGAACAAAAAATCCCGCGCGTATTGAAAGAACAATAATCTTCCAGTTAACCCTTCTGTAATAGGTCCTGATTTTGAAATGGGTTTATTATTCAAAATGTATTCAATTGGTCGAAATCCAGATCAAGAACTTCAAAACCATTGTCAGGCCAGGTGAAATGCCACCATTCCGTGGGCAGTTGGATGAATCCATATTTTTCCATCACCTGCTTTAATAAATTGCGATTTGCATTGACATGAATATCTAGTATCTTAAAATCCTGATGAGCTGAATCTGAAAAATTATCGAATCCGGTTGGCATGGGTAATAACTTATGCGTTTTCAATTCTGCCAGTGTCAGGTCTACAGCAATGCCACGGTTATGTCCGCTTCCTTTTGATGGATTCGCTGCATACCTTTCATCATTAACATTATCCCATAATTTTTCTGTGACTGAATAAGGCCGATAAGCATCATAGATAACCAAAACCAGTCCGCGTTTGGCCAGAAATCTGCTTGCACTATCCAGGGCATCATAGGCTGGTTTTCTCATAAAGGTTGTTTTTACATTCCCTTCATACATTTTCTTATGCATGAAATTATTATTGGATGCATAAACCAAATTCAAGATAATTCCGGAAATATTTGCCAGCGAAATCATTTGTTTCTCAGGATGATTTATTAGACTTTCTTTATACAAGGAAATACTATTAATATAGGGTAGACCATACGAACTTACTGGAAGGCTTTGAGCATCAACCTGAGAAATTTTAGCCCAAAAAAAGCTTATAAACACAACCCGTTCAAAGCCTCCTTTCATTATTTTGTTTTTCATCTAATTAGTTGTTTCTTTAAAGGCTTTCGGCCGCCAATGCATGATTTGTTCATCAAACTTATATCATTTTTGGAGCCAGGGCATAACCAAAAATATTTATACAAACCCGGTTCAATAGATGAAACATCGTAGATCGTATTTTTTGATTTTACTGACTACTGGTTGTTTATTCATTCAATGCAAGAATAACCGGGACCATATACCTGAAAAACATATAATAATTAATCCGGTCAAATTGGTTGAAAGCACTGCTGAAGATATTCATCATACATTAGATTACCTGAAAGTTCACCAGCACCAGCTTAACGATACGGTTGAGATTAGCTATACTGATCTTATTGATAGTCTTTACAGTGTTAATCAATACCAACCGATCTGGCTTAGAGGAAACAGGACGATTCCAGAGGGTTATTCATTTATAAATCTTATTCAAAACAGCCGGTTATGGGGACTATTTCCCAATGATTATCATTATTACATATTGGCATTTATTGACCGAGCATTTTCACTTGATACGAATGCTGCCAGAAATGCTGCTTTATGGGCCCGGAAGGATCTACTGCTTACTGATGCTTTTTTTATTATGGCCAGGCACCTAAAGCAGGGACGAATTCCTTATGATAGTGTTACACTTCGTACAGATACTGTTTTGACGGATAGTTTTTATGCCGGTGTTTTAAATCAGGCTCTTCAGTCCGGAAATGTTTCACAGGTACTTCATAACCTCGAGCCCAAGTGGAAAGGTTACGATTCGCTCAAAGCCTATATTGGTGCTTTCCTTGACTCGGCTTCTTTCGCTCCATATACCTATCTGCCTTATCCATATACTGATTCAATCAGTTTTTTTCATTTGCTTCAGAAGCGTTTGGTGGAAACGGGGAATCTTTCTGATACAGTTCCGCCCATGAGTTCAGGTAAATTCAGGTCGGCCATTATTCGATTTCAAAAGAAATATGAATATAAAGTCACCGGGTATACATCCAATTCACTGGTTGACAGACTTAACAATACTGATCTGGAAAAATTTAAACGGATAGCAGTTACACTTGACAGGTATAAACAATTACCTGATTCCCTTCCTGACACTTATGTCTGGGTGAATCTGCCTGGATATAATCTTCGTGTCATCGATCATGATACAATAGTTTTTACTTCCAAAATAATTGTAGGCGGGCCGTTAACGCGATCCCCGGTGTTAACCGGAGAAATATCGAATTTTATTACTATGCCTCAATGGACGGTTCCTTTCAGTATTATATTTAAAGAGATGCTACCCAATATAATTAAGGACTCTAATTTTCTTAAAAAGGAAAATCTAATGGTTGTTGACAATAACGACAGCGTATTGGACCCGCATACCATCAATTGGAAAAGATTAAACAAAAAGAATTTTCCGTATCAGATTAAACAACGTGAAGGAGATGATAATTCACTTGGGGTTATTAAATTTAATTTCAGAAATAAATATAGTGTTTACCTGCACGATACTAATGTACGATGGAGGTTTGGAAATTCATACCGCGCTATCAGTCATGGCTGCGTACGCGTAAAAGAATGGGATAAACTCGCAAATTACCTTGTCAGGAATGATTCTCTTCGGATTCCTCCGGATACTATTAAAGCATATATAGCCAGAGGGGAAAAGCACATGTTTAGTGGATTCCATAAGCTGCCTCTTTATATTCGCTATTATACGTGTGAAGGGAAAAATGGTAAAATCGTCTTTTTTGAAGATATTTATGATGAAGACAGGACTCTGATCCAAAAATATTTTGCAAATAAAAACGTTTTTTAATCTCAGAACAGGACCTGGCGCGTACTGACTAACATTTAAAGCGACCGATGTGAAAAAATCGCTCATCTTCCTTTTTTTTCTAATATCAGTGCTTGGATCAAAAGCGCAGGATGCTGAGGGAAATTCCTTAACTGTATCTAAACATCAGAAAGCAAAAAAATCGAAACGAGTAGTAAGTAATCAAAAAATTCATTATGGAACGGCAAGTTTTTATGCTAATAAATTTGAAGGCAGAAGAACAGCAAATGGAGAGGTTTTCAGTCAGAAGAAATTAACGGGCGCGAGCAATATACTTCCACTGAACCAATGGGTACGGGTTACGAATATGCAGAACCATCTTACTGTAGTTTTGCGTATTACCGACAGAATGTATAAAAATAATAAAAGGTTGATCGACCTTAGCAAATCAGCAGCAAAGAAATTGAAATACACTGGTTATGGACTTGCTCATGTAAGGGTAGAAGTATTGGGTAAAAAGCTGCCTGAAGGAATTCAACGTGGATAATCAACAATCCATTGGGTTATTTGATTATGCCACTGCTTTATTCACAAGTGCTGCTGCCTCGCTGAGCAAAATAGCGGATTGTACTTTCAAACCACTTTCTTCAATCAATTTTTTTGCTTCTTCTGCATTGGTGCCCTGCAGACGTACAATGATTGGTACATGGATCGTACCAATAGAATGATATGCATCTATCACACCCTGTGCAACACGGTCGCAGCGTACAATTCCGCCAAAAATATTAATAAGAATGGCCTTGACTTTAGGATCTTTTAAAATAATACGAAATCCTGCTTCCACTGTTTGAGCATTGGCGCTTCCTCCAACGTCCAGAAAATTTGCTGGTTCACCACCACTTAGTTTTATCATATCCATAGTAGCCATGGCAAGACCTGCCCCGTTCACCATACAACCCACATTTCCATCAAGTTTTACGAAATTGAGATTATATTTTCCCGCTTCTACTTCCGTTGGATCTTCTTCACCAATATCGCGCATCCCTTCAAGATCCGGGTGTCGCATGAGGGAATTATCATCTAAATTCATCTTACAGTCAACTGCAATGATTTTCTCGTCACTGGTTTTAAAGAGAGGATTGATCTCAAGCATACTGCAATCAAGACCTACATAAGCGTTATAAAGATTTGTGACAAACCTCACGCAATTTTTGAATGCTTCTCCGGAAAGTCCAAGGTTAAAAGCTATTTTCCTTGCCTGAAATGCCTGCAATGCTGAGCCGGGGAATACCCATTCCTTAAATATTTTATCTGGGGTATTGTGTGCAACTTCTTCAATATCCATACCTCCTTCTGTACTATACATAAATACATTCTGACCTTTCGCACGATCCAACAGAATTGAGAGGTAAAATTCTTTTACTGGATTTGCCCCCGGATAATAAACATCCTGTGCAACAAGGATCTTGTGAACTACTCTGCCTCCTTCTCCAGTCTGAATAGTTACCAGCGTACCGCCCAGCATATTAGATGCGAAATTGCGGACATCCTCGGCGTTTTTGGCTACAGCCACTCCACGCTGTTCAGTTCCCTTTATTTTACCCTTGCCACGTCCTCCGGCATGAATCTGGGCCTTTACAACTGCAAATGAATTGCCGGTATTAACTTTGATCTGTTTGTAAGCCTCTTCAGCTGCATTTGCGGTATCTACAGGAATTCCTTCCTGTACTGGTACATTATATTTTTTTAAAAGTTCTTTAGCCTGGTACTCATGCAGATTCATGGAGGAAAAATTTAAGCGAATTTAAGCGATAAATATCTATATTCATTTCTTACGATAGCAGATATGGCCTTAAACCAATATCTGAGCAGTCATGACTTATATACATAAACACATTTTTCGTATTCCGACTGTTATTTATTCGCCGCTTACCGAACGAAATACGAACGATGTACGAACAATATACAAACAAAGCATCGTGAAGTATACGTCGATTACCGGATGAAACTGCCCCTTTTAAAAAGGTGGGTGAATAAATTTCAATATTATCACCGGAATGATCCTGTAGTGGAATTCAGTTAATTAGAAAATAATTCTCGTTTTTTCTGTTTTTTTCCTGCATAATCCAGGTTCTAGCCGTCCTGAGAAGTTGGAAAAACCAAGCCGCAATTGACTGAGGAAGTGTAATATCCAGTAACATATCTCTATTTTATTTTTGGAAATCAAAAATAGAGATATGTTAAAAGATAGAGCAAACCTCTTAGGTAACCACCCTTATAATGGCGGTGAAGTCAGGAATTCCGACGGTAAATAAAATTTATTTTACATGTTTATTTAAAGCACCTGCCATTTCAAACATGGAAATCTGATCTTTTACAAAAATGGGTTTCAGCGCTGCATCAGCATTGATCATACGTTTGTTCGTTTTATCCTGAAGGTCATTTTTCTTAATATAAACCCATATTTTCTTAATGATCTCAGTTCTGGGAAGGGACTTACTACCAACTACTTTAGATAATGCTTCACTGAGAGTCAGTGGTGCCATAAATGCTGCATTTGGTTTGCGAGTTGATTTTTTCTTAGCAACTTTTTTCTTTGCGGCTTTTTTAGGTGCAGCTTTTTTTCCAGTTGCTTTCTTTGCAGCTTTTTTAGGTGCGGCTTTTTTAGCTGCTTTTTTTGCAACTTTTTTGGGTGCTTTTTTAGTTGCTTTTTTAGCTGATTTCTTAGCGGACTTTGCCATAAAAAATGATAATTAATAGGTTAATAAAGTGGTTAGCATAATCAAATGTAGGGATTTTGGAAAATCCTATACTTAATATTCATTTTTTTTTGTTTTCCGGTCATTTTTACATAGACCTAAAACAGAGCATTAAAGGGGTTTAATAATCTAATATTGCAAAAAAATACCCCTGTACTGGGGTATTTTATTCATCAGGAAATAATCGTTATGGCTGTGAGGTAGACTTCAATTTGGTTTTAAACACTTTTTCGAATTTTTCCACTTTGGGTCTGATCACAAAAGTGCAATAGGGTTGAGAACCGTGAAGGCGGTAATAATCCTGATGATAGTTCTCTGCAGCATAAAAATGACCAAACGGTGTAATCTCAGTCACAATAGGATTACTGTAAGCTCCGCTCTTATCAAGTTTAATTTTATACTCTTCAGCTTTTTTCTTTTGTTCTTCGTTGTGATAAAAAATCACACTTCGATATTGTGTCCCCACATCATTTCCCTGACGGTTCAGCGTGGTAGGATCATGCGATTCCCAAAATACTTCCAGTAATTCGTCAAAACTTATCACTTTTGGATCATAAATTATTTGAAGGCATTCGGCGTGACCCGTGCTGCCAGTACAAACATCCTCATATGAGGGGTTTTTTACGGTTCCTCCGGAATATCCCGAAGTCACTTTATAAACGCCTTTTAATTCCTGGAAGACAGCTTCAGTACACCAGAAGCACCCGGTTCCGAATGTAGCAGTATCAGTTTTTATTCCTGAAGGAATAATTACTTCGTTCATAGTCATACTTTGCGTCGATGAGGAATTACACGAAACCAGCGAAATTGCGCTAAACAAAATGGATGCTAACATAATGAATTTCATTCTTATCTCTTTATCAATATACGGCAGATTTAATTTGCCGGATTGCAAGATATATGACAATTGATGCCTTTTAAATGTTCGTTAACTTAACTTTGCTTTGAATGATACGATATTTCCCGGAATCCGCCCTGGGACAGCTTGAATTCGATAAAATCAGGGACTTACTTGCCGAAAAATGTAAATCTGTTTATGCCAAAGAAAAGGCGGTCTCTCTGCGGATTCATACACGTCTTGAATTCATAGAAATTGAACTGAAAAGAACCAGTGAATTTAAGGATTTACTGGATAAGGATCTGTATTTTCCAAATGAGGAAAACCTTAATCTCACCAGGGAAATTAAATTACTGGGGTTATCTGGTGCTATACTGAGTGGTGATCAGTTTCTCCAGATTCGCAAAATGGCCGATACGTTACGACTGATCTTTCATTGGTTCGACCGGGAAAGAAGACTGGCTTATCCGGCTCTTACTACAGTTATTAAAGACAGTTATTACGAAAAGGCAATCATCCAGTCTATAGATGAAGTTCTTGAGGAAAACGGCCAGGTAAAAGATAAAGCATCACCCGAGCTGGCAAGGATCAGACTTTCATTGTTCAGAAAACGAAATGAACTACGAAGACTATTTGAGCGGATCGTTGCCAGACTAAACAAAGCCGGTTATGTTGCTGAAACGGAAGAAGCCTTTCTTAATGGACGCCGCGTGGTGGCACTTTTTGCCGAACATAAAAGGCAGGTAAAAGGCATCCTTCATGGAGAAAGTGACAGCCGGAAAACCTCATTTATTGAGCCAGAGGAAACTATTGGGCACAATAATGAAATCTTCTCTCTTGAACATGAAGAAGGCCGTGAAGTAAACAGAATTCTTAAAGAACTTACTGGCATTCTTTCCGTTTATGCTCCCTTATTAAAAACTTATTATGAAATCATTGGAGAATATGATTTTATTTCTGGTAAAGCCAAGCTGGCTATTGATATGAATGGAATTCATCCAAATCTGAAGGATGGATCTTATATTCACCTGATTCAGGCTTTTCATCCTCTTTTATTCCTCTATCATAAAAAGTCTCATAAGCCAACTGTCCCTGTAAATATAAAACTGGAAGATAATAACCGGATACTTGTTATTTCTGGTCCGAATGCAGGAGGTAAGACTGTTACAATGAAAACCGTAGGTTTACTACAACTTATGGTGCAGGCAGGTTTGTTGATTCCGGTACATCCAAATTCAACTATTGGCATCTTTAAGCAGATTATGATCCATATAGGGGATACTCAAAGCCTTGAATTTGAACTGAGCACCTATAGTTCACACCTTATCAATATGAAATATTTCATGGAGCAGTCCAATGGACGCACTTTGTTTTTTATTGATGAGCTTGGGAGTGGCAGCGATCCAAATCTTGGGGGGGCTTTTGCAGAAGTTATTCTGCTGGAACTTTTGAAAAAACATGCATTCGGAATTGTAACGACTCATTATCTAAATTTGAAAGTGATGGCCAATAAGACACCGGGAATTATTAATGGCGCTATGGCATTTGATGAACAAAGCTTACAGCCATTGTACCAGTTGATTTTGGGAAAACCTGGCAGTTCATATACATTTTCCATCGCTGAACGGATAGGCCTTCATCCTGACCTTATCAGCAATGCACGCAAACTTGTGGATGAAGAACATTTTAAACTAGATAAATTACTTAACCGTACAGAACAGGACCTGCGCAACATTGAAAAAAGGGATAAGGAATTACAACAGATGCTTAAAGAAAATGCCAAGTTGAAATTGGAACTTCAAAAGACCCTTGAAAAGGAAAAACATCAACAGCAATTGCAAATCCTTCAGGAACAAAATAAAATCTCTGCCGAACGCTATGGTTATTTGAAAGAAATGGAAAGAAAATTGAAGCAAATCATATTCGACTGGCGCAAAACGGAGAATAAGGAGGAAGTAATTAAACAAATGCAGGCTCTTTTGTTTAATCAGAAAAGAGAAGCCGGCAGCTGAAAAAGTAAAAAAGAAATTTGATGCAAAATATATTGAGGTTGAAGGAAATATTCAGCCTGGTTCTCAGGTAAAAATGAAAAATAGTCACCAGACAGGTACGATAATAGAATTACGTGGCAGGAAAGCCATTGTAAAAATGGGACTGATTCCTATCACCATCAATATTTCCGATCTCGTGCTAATCCAGGAAAAAACTAAATCTGAATCACCAAAAATTGCTTATGAATCCAAAACAACTGGCAGCTGAAAAAGCTGTTTCATTTCTGGAAAACGGTATGACGATTGGACTGGGTACTGGTTCAACGGCTTATTGGGCAATTGAAAAAATAGGCGAAAAAGTAAAAAATGAAAATTGGAAAATCAGGGCAATCGCAACTTCCATACGTTCTGAGGAACACGCAAGGAGCCTGGGCATACCTATATTCGATTTTTCAACAATCAGTACCATCGACGTAACGATTGATGGTGCAGATGAGGTGGACGCACAATTGCAATTAATCAAAGGAGGAGGAGGTGCACTTCTCAGAGAAAAAATAGTCGCTTCCAATAGTAACCAGATGATTGTAGTGGCTGATGAATCTAAATGGGTTAAGACCTTAGGGAGTTTTCCATTACCTGTAGAAGTAGTCCATTTCGGATGGCAACGAACTTTTGAGAAATTGCAACTGCTGGGGTGTGAAACAAAAAGAAGAATGCAGGAAAATGAGCCTTATATTACCGATAATGGGAACTATATTGTCGATTGCTCTTTCAATGAAATTACAGATCCTCCTGCTCTACACGAAGCTGTAAATGCCATTACCGGTGTTGTGGATAATGGTTTATTTATTCGAATAGCCAGCAAACTTGTTCTCGGATTTAATAATGGCGAAACCCGGGTCATCAGTAGATAAAATGTTTACGAAGTCTTAATTTTTTACTACATGCTTGCATGCAGGTAATCTTTTAATTGGGAAATTGTTTCCTGCTGGTGCTGGATTGTTTCACGGATCAGATCATGAATAGAAACAACTCCGTAAATTCTATCCTGTTCGAAAACCGGGAGATATCGTATATTTTTATCTGCCATCAATTGCATACAATGTTCAATACTATCATGGAGATTAACAGCTGGCAAGTCGTTCGACATAATTTCCGACACGGGTGTGTCAGTTGATGATTTACCTTTCAAAATCACTTTTCTCGAATAATCCCTTTCAGTCATAATTCCCAGGTAGTCCTGATTCTCCATAACCATCACCGAACCTATATTCTGGATAGACATAATTCTTAGAGCTTCCAAAACTGAAGTCGTGGGGGAGACAGCGGTTATTTTCCTTTCTTTATGAAGAAAAATATCTGATACTTTTTTCATTCCGGCCAATTTAAGTGAGCAATCGTTTCAGGTAAATTACAAATAATTATCTGATAATCAGTCTTTGAAATCGGAACTTGCTTTGGCTAAGGGTATTTCCTTACCATGAGGATGCGCAATTTTGGTTTCAATGATGTGAGAATCAATGGTTATGATCATTTTCAGGTGTCTAATTTGAGGACTGAGTAAAGAAACAGTCTGAAAGATCAGAATAATGGCTTGAATTTCCAGATAAACGGATTCGGGATTGATGGATTTGCCAGGGTGATGATTAAGGAGTACTTTTATCGATTAAAACCGGAATTAACATGACAAATCATTTGTTTTTATTATCAATGCCTGGAGGCAGCGAATGGATTCTGATCGTAATTGCAGTACTTGTTTTATTTGGAGGTAAAAAAATTCCGGAATTCATGAAAGGACTCGGAAAAGGAATGCGTGAATTCAATGATGCAAAGAATAATGTAAAACAAGAATTTGAAAGTGGTCTCAATGAACCTCAAAAACCTGTTTCTGCCCCTGAGACTAAAAATTAAAAATAAGTAACATTTAATACCTAACGTTCGGCTATAACCGAAGGAAGGTCACGTTTAAGCATATCGTCACGATTGGCCATTTCCCATGCAGTATAAAAAACCAGTTTTGCTCTTTTTGTCATCAGGTCATAATTAATTTTATCAGGCGTATCGGAAGGCTTATGGTAATCAGGGTGAATCCCATCAAAATAGAATATAATAGGAACTCCTTTACGCGCAAAATTGTAATGATCACTCCGGTAATATATCCTTTCCGGATCTTTCGGATCGTTAAATTTATAATCAAGTTCTAGTCCAGTATATTTTTTATTCATGTCATTACTAATCTTATGAAGGTCGGTACTTAGTTTATTGTCGCCTACGATGTAAACATAATTATTCGAATCCCCCTGTTTTTTCCCTGGATCTTTTCTTCCAATCATATCTATGTTAAGATCCGCAGTGGTTTTATCCAACGGATAAACAGGATTGTCGGTATAATATTCAGATCCCCATAATCCTTTTTCTTCACCGGAGTTTGCAAGAAAAAGAATACTCCTGCGTGGTCCCTTGCCGGAAGCTTTTGCTTTTGAAAAAGCCGCTGCCAGTTCAAGCAGACTAACCGTACCGGAACCATCATCATCCGCTCCAAAATAAATAATGGAATCTTTTTTACCCAGGTGATCATAATGCGCCGATATTACGAGTAACTGTTCTTTGAGATCAGTTCCTTCCAAATACCCCAAAACGTCCGTGCTTTGGAGCATTTTCGTTTCTTTCAGGATAGATAACCAAATATTTGCAGAATAGGTTTTGTGTCCCAACGATCCGGTCTTTGCCAAATCATAATCCTGACCCATAATACTTCTCGCCATAGCAACGGAAATGTAGAAACTATTAGGACGTACCTTCGAACGGTAATAATTTCGGTACATCATTCCTTTATCCGAAATACCCAGATGCGGAAAATCTTCCTGAATAATGAAAACAGCTACCGCGCCATGCGCCTGGGCTGCATCCTGTTTAGCGTACGGATTAAAAGCCCTTCTTTTTGTTTGAGCCTGTATCAGGCCCGGAGGATAAGAATTTAAAACGAGTACAATTTTACCTGCTACCTGTAAACCTTTATAATCATCGCGGAGGGAATCAGATATTCCAAATCCAGCAAAAACAATATCTGATGTACCAAATGAAGTTGAATATGCGCTGGAAATTCGTGTATCAAAATCTTTATTTATCGTGTAGGAGATTCCGTTTATAGCAATTCCGGAAGACAAGATGCTATCCTGGTATACCGGGTAGGCCATCTGAAAACTGTCTTTATTACCTGGTTTCAATCCCAGACTTATAAAATAATTTTCAATGTAAGCAGCAGCTTTGCGTTGACCGGCTGTGGCAGTTTCCCTTCCTTCGTAGGCGGGTCCTGCAATTTCATATAAATGTTTTTGAAGATTTTCTCTTTTAATACTGTTTCCAAAAACTAATGGATCGGTTTTTTTCTGTCCGTAACAAAAAATTACTGATCCGGATAATAACAGGCCTAAAAATATTTTCATGTGGTCAAATATATCAGGTCCCGCCGAATAAATCAATTATACCTGTTTTACAAATTCGGCATTTGCGTGGAGTTTAACTTCTTCTCCTAATACAAATCCTCCGGTTTCAGTGGGAGAATTCCATTCAAGACCGAATTCCTTACGGTTGATCTTTCCCTCGATTGTAAAACCGGTTCTTGTCTTACCCCAGGGGTCAGTAATAACACCGCCGTGTTCAACGTTTAATTTAACAGGTTTTGTCACACCGTGCATTGTCAGATTGCCAAAAAGGGTGTATTCTTCATCTGAAATCTTTTCCAGTTTTGTGCTGACAAAAGTCAGGGTAGGGTTTTTTGCTATATCAAAAAAGTCTGAACTTTTCAAGTGACCATCACGTTGTTCGTTATTTGTGGAAATAGAATCAACATCAGCTGTGAAACTGATTTTTGAAGACGAAAAGTCCTGATCTCCCCCTCCTTCGATTTCAGCTTTGAACTTTCCAAAAAAACCTGTTACATTGGTAATCATAAGGTGACGTATCTTAAATTGAATTTCTGAATGCGTGGGATCTATAATCCATTTCGTATTTGCCATGTGATTGTATATTTAATGTTTAAACATCAAAGCTAATATATTTTAACGGTAATTCAGATAAATCTTCATTTCCTTAACACTGCCATAAAGTGGTTATTATAGTAGTCAATTGGTTTGTGAATGGTTAACTTTGCAGCCGTTTTATGAAATCAGGATTTGTCAATTTGTTTGGAAAGCCCAACGCAGGCAAGAGTACATTGTTAAATACCCTAATGGGTGAAAAACTGGCTATCGTTTCTCATAAGGTTCAAACTACCCGTCACCGTATCAAAGGTATCCTGACCGCTCCGGGATATCAGATGATTCTCTCAGATACACCAGGTATAATAGATCCCAGATATAAACTTCATGAAAAAATGATGGATTCAGTGAGGCAGGCTGTTCTTGATTCAGACCTGGCCTTGTTAATGCTGGATGGAAAGGATAACCTGGAAGAGAACGACACGATTTTTTCCGGTTTGAACCTGAAAGTACCAGCCTTGGTTCTGATAAATAAAACAGAACGTATGGCTGAGCCGGAAATAGCTTTAGCAACTGAATTTTTTAAGGATAAAAAATATACCAATGGCGTATTGGCAATATCAGCACTTAAAAGAATCAACACAGATCTTTTGTTGGAACGAATCATTCAATTTCTGCCGGAAGGTGAACCTTTTTTTGATGGAGATGATTTGACTGATCGTCCTGTAAAATTTTTTGTAAGTGAAATAATCAGGGAGAGAATCTTCGGTTTGTATAGCGATGAAATTCCATATCATACAGCAGTTATAGTTCAGGAATACAAGGAAAAAGATACACTCACCAAGATACAGGCAGACATCATTGTGCAGCGTGAAACGCAAAAAGGCATCTTACTTGGAGAAGGAGGGAAGATGATCCGGCAGTTAGGAACGGATGCTCGTAAAGAGATTGAAGCTTTTATCGGAAGAAAGGTTTTTCTTGAGCTTTTTGTGAAAGTCAGGCCTAAATGGCGCGACAACGAATGGCAATTGAGGGAATACGGCTATTAATTTTTGCATTTTAATATTTTTCATACATGTCCGGATTTACGGTAGCAATAACAGGGAGACCCAATGTGGGTAAGAGCACACTTTTTAACCGTTTGCTTGAACAACGCAAAGCCATTGTGGATAACCAGAGTGGTGTAACAAGGGACAGACAATATGGAGTGGCAGACTGGAACGGTAAAAATTTTAATATCATTGATACCGGGGGGTTTGTTCCTGAAAGTGACGACGTATTCGAACAGGAAATAAAAAAGCAGGTTTTGATTGCGGTGGAGGAAGCCAATGCTGTCATTTTCATGACCGACACAGTTACGGGTATTACCACTCTTGATGAATCAATGGCCGACCTGTTGCGCCGTTCTGTAAAACCGGTATTTCTCGTTGTGAATAAAGTTGATAACAGTGATCGACTGCTGGAGGCCGCAGAATTTTATAGCCTTGGATTCGACAATATTTATTTTATCTCTGCCATGAGCGGAAGCGGTACCGGCGAATTGCTGGATGCAATTGCGGAACTCATCCCCAAAGCTGAAGATGAAGAAGAATCAGGAAAATCCCTTCCAAAATTTGCTATTATAGGGCAGCCGAATGTGGGAAAATCTTCCCTGCTTAATGCTCTTGTGGGAAGCGAAAGAACTATAGTAAGTGAAATCGCCGGTACCACCCGTGATAGTATACATACTCATTATAATCTGTATAATAAAGAATTTGTATTAATAGATACTGCCGGAATAAGAAGGAAAACAAAAGTGCATGAGGATCTTGAATTTTATTCTGTAATCCGCGCTATCAAAGCTATGGATGAAGCCGATGTATGCCTTTTACTTCTGGATGCAGAAAAAGGTCTGACCGCTCAGGACCTTAATATCTTCAGCCTGGCTGTTAAAAAAGGAAAGGGAGTTGTTATAGTAGTGAATAAATGGGACCTCGTCGATAAGGAAACCAATACTTCCAGGGATTATGAGGCCAAGCTCAAAGAACGTTTTGCTCCATTTACTGACCTCCCGATTATCTTTATTTCCGCTAAAGAGAAGACCCGAATTTTCAAAGTTATTGAAACGGCTTTAGAAGTATTTGAAAACCGGAGCAGGAAAATACCGACTTCTAAACTTAATGATGTGATGCTGAAAGCAGTCGAAAGCTATCACGCACCCGTGGTTCGCGGCAATGCAATTAAAATAAAATATGTTTCCCAATTACCAACGCCCGTTCCTTCATTTGCTTTTTTCAGTAATTATCCCGATGATATCAAACAACCTTACCGAAATTATCTGGAAAACCAAATGCGAAAGAGCTTTCCATTAGAAGGGGTACCCATACGAATCTACTTCCGTAAGAAATAAAGTCTGCTATTAATAAAGCTTGATGCTTTGAATTATTAGTGGAAAATAGTAGCTTTGCCGCCAATAAAAATAACCTCAATGAAAAAATTACTTTCAGTTCTTGTTATCGCTGCTGCAATGACCTCATGCAGTGGAAGTGGTGATGCCGCTGCCAAAGTTGATTCCGCAGCAACAAATACCGCTGATACTGCGAAAAAAATGGTTGATTCAACTGCGGTAAAAGTTGATTCTACAATAAAAGCAGTCGCAGATACTGCGAAAACTAAAATTGGCGCGGTGGCAGATAGTGCTAAGAAAGCCGTGAAGAAATAATGAATATATCTGATTTAAATCCCTCCTGCTAAAACCAGGGGGGATTTTTGTTTGCCTACCACAAAGTGGTATTGACTTCAATATCCGGCCAGATTATTTTGCATGATGTGTTCGACGGACCATCAATGTAAAGCAATGATCACAAGGTTTATAATTTTAGCCTTATTTATTCCGGGGCTTCTTAAAGCTGAAATCAAGAACTGGACGGGTTTTGGCGGGGATACCAATTGGTCAGATCCTTTGAATTGGTCCGGCATGAGTCTACCCCGATCTACTGATGATGTTTTACTTGATAACAGTAATGTACCGCTTTCATTCACTGTAAAGTTGCCTGACGACGCGGTTATCGTAAGAACTCTTGTTATAAATCCTTCACCTGGTCGAAATATTGAGCTTTTATTGCCTTCTTCGAATATTAATGCCAGTGCATTTACGGTTACTGGTCCGGGTTATGGTATAGAATTGCATAACGGTGCCATTTTTAGAAACGCATCAGGAATTTCGTCTGGTGAGTCTCTTCAAATTGCAGATTCGATTATCATTTATGACGGAGGACGCTATATTCACCAGACCCGGGGGTCCCATGCAAACAATATATTAAAATATTTATCAACAGCATCTGGCACAGAACGGGGAATATTTGATTTTGATGTGCCCAGAGCATCTTATACTATTTCAGTCAGTAACAGAACTTATGGTTGTCTCGAATTGCATGCTACTGCTTATGGTAATTCGGTAAATTATACCTGTACAGGGGCAAATCCTCTTCTAATCCGCGGAAATCTGCGCATAGGTGCAAACGTTAGTATGAGCATGGATCTGAGTGGAATAAGTGGAAATATTCAGGTAATGGGTGATTTTATTCAGGAAGGAGGCCGTCTGAATCTTGCAACCGGAAATGGTGATAATTCTGTTCTTCGCATACAAGGAGATTTGTATCAGTCTCCCTCTGCAATCATCACAGAATCTTCCAATGGCAATCCATGGCTGGAATTGAATGGCAAACGAATGCAGGAAATAGCTATGTCGGGCCTCATACTTAACCAGGTTGGATTTCGCATTAATAATTCAGCCGGGTCTGTACTTCGTCTTCCACTTACACTTCCCTGGAAACTTGAATTGAATAAAGGAGAGATTATAAGTACAACAGATGCAATGCTGACACTGGATACGGTATGCAGTATTATTATCGACAGTTCCCGCCTTTCTGAATCATATGTTGCAGGGCCGTTGCGAAAATTGGGTATGAATCAACAGGATCATTTTTTGTTTCCAGTGGGAAAGGATAAAAACCTTCGCTGGCTTGAACTAAAATATCCTAGTGGAAATTATACAGTTGAATATTTTCATCGGGATCCTGATTCTATTGGTACTGCGTTAGGAAACGGGCTTGATCATATTTCAAAACTTGAATATTGGGAGGTTATTGCACATGGAGAAATAAACGACAAAGCGAAAATTGAATTATCCTTTACCTCGGTACAAAGCGGGGGTGTTACTGATCCGGAACATTTAAATATAGCAAAATTCCAATCCGGAAAATGGGAGGATGCCGGACATGAAACAAGCACTGGAAATTTTATTCAGGGTTCTGTTATTAGCAATGATATTGATTTTACGGCCATTGATTATACTTTGGCAAGCACGCTGAATCTGGAAAATCCATTACCCTTGACTATCATTAAAATGGATGTGAAAGAAATATCAGAAAAACCGGTATTTAGCTGGACAATAGAAAGCCCGGCAATACCTGACCATTTTGATATATATGAAGAAACCAGTGGCCATCCCGTCCTTTTCGCAAATATCATGGCAATAAATCAGCAAAAGAAATATAGCTGGACTTATAGCGATCTCATGGTCAGGGGGGATCATTATTTTAGAATCAGAATGGTAGATATTCGCGGAAATGAATATGAAGGAAACATAGTTTTTTTTAAAATGAATGGAAGGAATATCCGGCTGAATTTGCTTGGAATGAGTAATTCTCCGGGTTGCAGGCAGTTACTAATCCAATCTGACCGACCGGATGAATTGAAATATGAGATCTGTTCGGTTCAAGGTCAGATCATTAAAATAGGTGTCATGAAACTTGTGGAAGGCGGGAATTATCTAACCCTGGGAGAAATAATATCAAGGGGTGTATATATTTTTCATGCTATAAATATAACAGGGAATCATTATTCATTATTGTTCAAAAAGGAATGACAGGTTAGTTAAGTTTCCATTTTTCAACAATGTTTAGAATCGTGGACTGATATTCCTGATAAGCCATATCCTGATTTTTAATAAAACTGTTTTCGTCAAGTTTCCCGATTACCTGGTCCATTTCGGCTTGGTTTTCATAGACCATTTTACGGAATGGATTCAGATAGTCTTTTTCTCTTGAAGTATAAATACCTTTGGTAATCCATTTTGCAGTCTGCATGCTTTGAAACAGTAGTTCTTTGAATTCATCCGGTTTAATTTTTTTAATGGATATATCATTCACTTTCCATAGAATGTCAAGTGCATGATGCAATTTATCGGTTATATAATTTTTACCTTCATTTAAATAAAACTGATGAATATCTTTCCAGCCGTCAAGCCGGTTCTTGCGAATATCGACAAGCATTTTATCCAGAGCCGTTTTTTTAATGAGCTGTCCGCCGACGTTTACCCAGGTCACAGGAATTTTATTTTCTGGCAGTGATTCCTGTAAATCAGCCAGATTATTAAATTTCCCGGATTTTATATTAACCAGTATTTGTTCAAGCGCATAATGAATAATTAATTCCTTGTAAATCGAATATCCCTTAACGAGTTTAAGTATACGCACTTTACGTGAACTGTTTTCAAATCCTTCAGCTAAGAATGTAATAGAGTTAAGTGTATCATCTTTGTTTTCTAATAATTGTTTACCGTGCATTTTTAATGCTTCATCATCTGAATATAAATTCAAAGAGTCATTTCCTTTTCCTTGATTATCTGAAACCTGATTTTTATGTCTCAACCAGGATCTGGCTACGATCACTTGAAGTTTATCTATAGCAGTTGCAAGTTCCTGTAAACTATCGGGTGCCAGATAATCATATTCAAGTAATTGAATTTTTTCAAGTCTTTTATCACGGTCAGCATATTTCCAGGCATTTCTGGCAAGAGCATACATATTGTGAAGGAACCAGTAGGCTGGCATAACCAATAATTCGTCCTTTGAATTATCATTACTTACCAGGGAAAAAGGTAGTGGAATATCCAGTTCTGCAGGGTAATCTCCTTTGGCCATAATTATAAATGAAGCAAATCGTGAATTATGTTTTACACTGACACAGAGTCCCGGCCAGAATCCACGGCCTGCTATCAGTTCCCCGTCAGCACCTCTTGAATTATGATTGGATCCAATAGTTGCACCTGCAGCCATATTAGTTTGTCCCCTCAACATGGAAGCGCATAAAAATGAATTATTGTGATGCTGTTCATGTGCCGGAAAAATAAGGGAATTCAATACTTCGCAGCAGGAAATGGTAGAATTGTTTCCGAGATAAGAATTAATGAGCCGCGCTCCATATTTCAACTGGGAATTGGAAGCCAGTATAAATCGAACTGCCTTCACTCCATAAAAAATCCTGCAACCATGACCTATGATTCCGTTCACAAGTTCACAGCCTTCCCCAATTTGTGTTTTAGATTCAGCCGAAGAGTTAATAGTAAGGTTTTTCAGTTTGTTTGCTCCTTTCAGATAGGCATCGGTTCCTATTCTGACGTCTTTAACTATTTTGCAATTTTTGATTACTGTACGATCGCCGATTGTACCATAAAATCCCCGGCGGCTGTCAAATTGTTTATTACTAAAAAACCGGAGTTTTTCCTGCAGAACCTTGTCATCTCGGTATCTGCTGAATAACCAGGCATCTCCCGGAAGCATTCCATCGAATGGAATTATACTGCGGCCGCCATTTTCATTACATACTTCCAATTCTATACGGATTGATTCAGGTTCTCCTTCTTTCAAAATTCCATTTCCGAATTTGGCATGGTCAGTCGTTTCTATTTCATTTACGTTGATAAGGATTACATCGTTGCCGATAATATAGTGAGATAAATAACTCACGTTATCAATTACCACATTATTTCCAATATCGCAACTAATTATTGTGCTGTTATAAAATCCGACAGGTCTCCGGAGGTTGTGAAATTCAAGGTAATAGGGCTCAAGGATCCCGATCCGGACCAATCCGTAGAAATTACAGTTATGAATAAGTTCTGGTAGGAAATTGCCAGAGACCATAACGAGACTCCAGTCGTCGGAATTGTTTCCATTTTTTTTTAATTCCTCTACTTCATCCAGCTTAAGATGCCGGTATACCGTAGAGGGTTTATTCTGTTCATTCCGCAAATAGTATTCATCTTTTCCCTCGGGAAGATATTCGGCAGGTATAAAATCATATCCTAGATTGCGAAGCGGTGTTTTTGTAATCTGATTCATGAAATTTATTCTACGGTTACGCTTTTGGCCAGGTTACGAGGTTTATCAACGTCATATCCTTTTGCCATTCCCAGGTAGCATGCAAATAGCTGCAAAGGAATCACTGAAAGAAGGGGAGAAATCAACTCATCGGCTAAAGGTACAGTCATTATATCATCAGCCATTTTTTCAATTACTTCGTCCCCTTCACTAATGACTGCAAGAACCTTTCCTTTCCTGGCTTTAATTTCCTGGATATTACTGACGAGTTTTTCATGATAAAAGCTCTTTGGTGCTGAAAAAATCACAGGCAGATTCTCATCTACCAGTGCAATCGGTCCATGTTTCATTTCAGCAGCGGGATAACCCTCGGCATGGATATATGAAATCTCTTTTAATTTGAGAGCTCCTTCCAATGCAACAGGGAAATTATTACCACGGCCCAGGTATAATGCATCTTTGACATTTTTATATTTCAATGCCAGATTACGGATATGTTCGGATGTCCTTAATAATTCTTTTACTTTCTCAGGAATAGCCTGAAGTTCAGTAAGCAGTTGAATATACCTGTCTTCTGTTAAGGTTTGTTTTTCATATGCTATTTTCAATGCTATCATAATCAGGACCACCATCTGTGCGGTAAATGCTTTTGTACTGGCAACTCCAATTTCCGGCCCTGCATGAGTATAAGCGCCTGCATGTGAAATGCGGGCAATAGAAGAGCCGACTACATTTACAATACCAAAAATAAAAGCACCCTGTTCCTTAGCTTTCTCAATGGCTACAATGGTATCAGCTGTTTCACCACTTTGTGAAATTGCAAAAATAACATCCCCATGATTAATCACGGGATTACGGTACCTGAACTCTGAAGCATATTCCACTTCTACAGGTATTCTGCAAATTTCCTCAATAATATATTCCGCTATAAGGCCTGCATGCCAACTGGTCCCGCAGGCTACTATTATAATTCTTTTTGCGTTGGTCAGTTTGTCAATATTATTTTGAACACCAGCCATTGTGATGGTTCCTTTTGTTACATCCAATCGTCCCCGAAGGCAATCGAAAATCGTTTCAGGCTGTTCAAATATTTCTTTAAGCATGAAATGTTCATATCCACCTTTTTCAATAGCTGTCAGTTCGAGATCGAGTTTCTGCACAAATGGTGTAATCTTTTCATTTCCCAGATTTTTTAATATCAGTTCATCACATTTTATTATTGCAAGTTCGTAGTCATTTACATACACTACTTCTTTGGTGTATTCAATGATTGGAGATGCATCGGAAGCTAAAAAATGTTCTCCTTTGCCAATGCCTATTACCAGCGGACTTCCCTTCCTTGCTGCAATGATAGTGTCTGGGTGATTGCGGTCCAACAGAACGATTACATACGCGCCGGTCACCCTCTTAAGTGCAATGCGTAATGATTCTTCAAGACTGCAGTTATTATTTTCCTGAATGTCTTCAATAAAATTAAGTAGTACTTCGGTGTCCGTATCGCTTTTAAAACTATATCCCTTTTTTGTGAGTTCTTTTTTCAGCTGGGTATAATTTTCAATAATACCGTTATGAATCATTGCCAGTCTCCCGCTTGCTGAAAGATGGGGATGGGCATTTCGATCGCTGGGTTCACCATGGGTGGCCCAACGTGTATGTCCGATGCCTGTGTGTGCATGTAAGTCTTGACCTATGATACTTTCTTCCAAAGCGGCTACGCGTCCTTGTTTTTTATAAACCCTCAGATCTTTTTCCAACAATGCAACTCCGGCACTGTCATAACCCCGGTATTCGAGTCTTTTCAGGCCCTTCATGATAACCGGATATGCCTCTCTTGGACCGATATAAGCTACAATTCCACACATAATGACCTTTTAAAGTTATTTTATAAAATCACTTTTATCGGTTCGGGGTTTATAATAAAATATTCATCATAAATATTGAGGCCACAGTAAAGTATATAATGAGACCGGTGACGTCCACCAATGTTGCCACAAAGGGGGCTGATGAAGAGGCGGGATCGGCACCTAGTTTTTTTAATATAATCGGTAACATACTGCCCGCAAGTGTGCCCCAAAGAACTACACCGACCAATGAAAAGCTAACGGAGAGACCGATTGCATCCCAGTGAAATCCGTATATATCTTTAAAAACGCCGCGGATCATTAATAAGTGCCATACAAAAATCCTTATAAATCCGATAAGACCAAGTATTGCACCCAGCATAAAACCGGAAAGAATTTCCCTTCGCATAACCCGCCACCAGTCTTTAAGGGTCACTTCTCCAAGAGCCATAGCCTGAATTATGAGGGTAGATGCCTGCGAGCCACTGTTACCGCCACTTGACATGATTAACGGAATGAAATTGGTCAGGATAATCCATTTAGCCAGCTCGTCGTTATAATAAGCCATGGCTGTCGCTGTCAGCATTTCACTTAAGAAAAGTATAATCAGCCAGCCCACTCTTTTTCTGATTAACTGAAAAAATGGGGTTTCAAGATATGGATGATCAAGTGCTTCTGTTCCACCAATTTTCTGAATGTCCTCCGTAAATTCTTCAGTCGCAACCCACAATACATCATCAATGGTTACAATGCCCAGCAGAAGTTTGTTGTTATCAAGCACCGGCAATGCCATTCGATTATTCATTTTAAAAGCCTGGTTGGCAGTCTCCTGATCATCATTTACATTAAGATAAATAAACCTGTTGTCGATAACATCCTCGACTTTCTTATCCGGATCAGCAAGAATGATTTCACGGATTTTAATATCATCAATGAAAATACCCTTTTCGTCCACTACATAAATGACATCGATGGTTTCACTGTCTTTGCCAACATCGCGGATATGTCGGATAACCTGTCGTATAGTCCAATCTTTTTGAACTGCTATATAATCAGGTGTCATTAATCTTCCTACACTGCTTTCCGGATAACCCAAAAGAGATAAGGTAATCTTGCGTTCTTCAGGATCAAGCATTTTTATAAGCTCTTTGACCACTTCGTTAGGCAGGTCTTCTAAAAAGGAAGTGCGGTCATCTGCTGGAAGCCCGTTGAGTAATTCAGCAGTTTTTGATGGAGAGAGTTCCTGGATAATGCGTTTCTGTATAGCGAAATCCAAAATTTTAAATGTGCTTATTGCCCGATGAATACTCAGGTTGCCAAGTATTTCACCTTCATGCTCCGGAAATTCATAAATAAGTTCCGCCACATCACTAATATTCTGGTTATCCAGAAACTTGTGTAATGATTCCAGATCGTTTGATTGGAGAGCCTCCAAAAATTGATATTTAAGCGGGGTATTTTCGATTTCGACGGTCATTCGTCAAATTTACAGCGAAGCCTTGATAAATTGCGTTTGAAACGGCCCACTTTATAGGATTCCGGTAGTTTATATTACATTATGATTTTATCTTGTTTATTTATTACTGATTCACCTGGGCGCGGAAGGGGTGTTTTTACGAACGAAGACCTCGATGCCGGAAAACTAATTGAAATTTCACCCGTCATAATCATGAATAGTGAAGAAAGAAAACTCCTGGATCAGACCCTCCTTCACGATTATATTTTTTTATGGGGTAAGACTGAGACGGAATGCTGTTTAGGGTTGGGTTATTTATCTATCTACAACCACGATTTTCATTCAAATGCCGAATATGAAATGGATTTTGAACAATCAGTAATCCGGATAAAAACCGTTCGTAATATTAAGAAAGCTGAGGAAATTTTTATTAATTATAATGGATCCTGGAATGATAGCAAGCCACTCTGGTTCGATCCGGTTAAGGATTTTAAATAATTATTATTTTTTTGTCCTGTTTAAAATCGGTGAATATCGGAAAGATAATAGGAATCCATAACTATTAAGCTTCAGATTATCAATACCCATGTTTTTGAGTGGAAGTTTGAGGAAAGGTTCTGCCTGAAATGAAAATCCTTTTCCAATTTCAGATTCCATGCCTAATGAAAAGTTAGCTACTTTAAACCAGTAATTTACCTGTTCATCATTTTCTATTTTATACGCCAGTGGTCTCAAACCATTATGAAAGAAATAAATATAGGTTTGTTTCATCATGAAATAGGAAGAGAAACCTGCATTCACGAAAAATTTTGTTTTTTCATTTTTTGCAAAATCATATCGAAGGGTCAGCGGGAGTTCCCACATATTAGCTGAGCCGTTTATATATTCAATAGGCGGAGGAGATGCTGCCATTCTTCCATTAGTTGTTCTCCCGGTACTGTTTCCGGGTGCCCAATAAAATTTATTAGTATATATCATACCGGAATTTACTGACAATTTATTTGTAAGGTAATAACCAATCGTAATTCCGATATTATTTCCAAGCTGGTCATTCGAAATTCCCCCTGCATCTGTATAATCTGGTCCGAACGTTAAACCAAAATTTAGAGAACGGTTTATTCGAAGGGCTCTATATGGTATAGGCGCCTTTGTGTGAGAGAGCTGGTTCAAAAGTGAATCGTTCCCTGTCACATTACCCAGGGCTGTCGTCGAAGAAACGACGGAGGGTAAACTGAGTTGTTTTCTGACTCTTTCGGGGCTGCTTTTATCATCAGATCCGTTGGATATAGATGAAATTCTTGAAGTGCTCGAACTTTCCGGTGTATTCTTATTTTTCGCCGGTTTGTCTTTTGAAGCATTTATCAGATCTGATCCATTGGAAACAATTACTCCGGATGAAGCTAATGCTTTAAAATTCCTGCGTTTTGTTTTTGAATAATTATCTTCCGGATTTATTTTGGACCTGGTAATATTAAGATTATGATTTTTAGTGTTTGCTGATTCGGTTTTATAAGTATCCTTTCCAGTACCTGAATTATTTTCAACTGCAGAACCAGAAATCACTCCTGCATCAGCTAATCCGTTTTTCTGTTCTGGTAAATTTTTATTTTTTTTGTGAGATGCATTAGTAATATGAATGGCTGAAACACTATCCAAATGAATCGTGCTTGTATTTGCACGTTTAATATCAGATAATGAAGTTGAGACGTCCTGGACTATCGGCTGATTTGTTCGTGTAGAATGTTTGCTATAATAAATGTTTTTAATTGCGAAAAAAGAGATCCCTGTAATCAATACGATAGCCGATCCCCACATATATGGATTGATTCGGTCAAAGCGAAAACCATCAGGCGGTCGCTCAGGAATTTGCTCTACAAGCTTCTGCTCGAGCTTAGTCCAGGATAAAGAAGAATGATCGGGTTCATAAAAATCCGCCGCTTCTCTACTCAACCTGTCAATATCTTTATCAGATAGGTTCGACATATGTTTTCACATCAGCTTTTTTTGTCAAGATTTTTCTAAGATTTTCTCTCGCTTTTGATAAATTCGATTTGGACGCACCTACAGAAATTCCTAAATGTTTCCCAATTTCCTCGTGCGACATACCTTCAATTACAAATAGATTAAAAACTGTCCTGTAGGCGGGTGATAATAAACGGATTGCTTCGATGATTTCTTTATACGACAGTTTATCGATCCCGGTTTCCCCATGATCTGCTATTTTTTCTGATTCTTCAGAAAGCATTTGTCCACGGAGATAAGCTGAATTTTTACGGTAATAATCAATGCAGGTATTAACCAGGATCCTCTTAAACCAGCCTTTCAGGGCCATGGAAGTTTCGAGGTGACGATTTTCGTCAAACTGATGAATATTTTTAAAAAATTTCGTGAACCCTTCATTAACAATTTCTTCTACCTGGTATTGATTATGTTGATAACGATAGCATATTTTCATGGCATACCCCTTCAGGAATTCATACAATTCCTTCTGACTGGCCCGGTCATTTTGCCTGCATCCAGCTATTAATGCGCTAATTTGATGGTTACCGTTTATCAATGGTTTTAAGGCCTTTTCCCAAGGTGAAGTTAATAGCGCAACCACTTCATCTTTATTAAATTACGTAAATCTTATGTTAAAGGTTGCCACCCAATAATTTTAGTTCACCCGCTATAAAAACCTGAAACTGAATGTTTTGAGGAGTCACTAACATACCAATGATTTTAGCTTCTTTCAAAGCACCAACTGAATGAATTCCCTGCATCCATTCCCTGTTTAAAAGCTGATCAATCATCGATTTATTTGCATTTAAAAGTGCTTCGATGTCCAGATAAGATTTGCCCTGTATGGATTTACGTATTTTATTTCTGAATAAACTTCTTGCTATTTTCAACGCCAAATCTTCTCCTTCAAGAGAATATTGAATATCCGGTATACTCAATGTTTGTTTTGCAGTATCAAGTACAGGTGTTCCCCGCAGGAAAATACTTCCATGGTTGCTTCCAGCAAAATCAATTTGAAGTTCCAACTGGTGATTTCCAATACCGTGTACCGTTGCATCTTTTATAACAATCGTTCTTCCTTTAATTTCAAAAACTTTATTATGGAGACTATCCCGCAAGATATTATTTAGAAAATCATAATCATAATTCATGTTCATGTAAAGACGAATCCCGTTTCGGTTGTCTGTTTGTATTAATGCTGGCAGGGTTACTGGTTCAGGAATATGATTCACCGGATCAGAACTGAACTGAGGCCTGCAGGATAAGCCCAGTGAAATTGAAAAGCTGTCTTTTACATAATTTATCTGCCCGATGCGGACTGAAGTCGGGTTTAACAGAAAATAGCCATATTTGCCAATAACAATCTTTCTATAACTACTGTCTTTCAGCTGCATCTTAAATTTTTCAAAATTTAATCCTGCAATGTTTTGATCCATTGTTGTTGAAAAAGTTAGTAGTGAAGAACGGATGCTATCCATTACCAACTGTGTGATATCATTTGCAAAAACTGAAACGGAACATTTATCAACGGGTTGTATCTGGATAACTGTTGTGGTTGAATGGAGCTGATAGTTCGGAAGAAATTGTAAGTTGGTATTAAGAGACATATTTACTTTGCGAAGAGGTTGGGGCAGAAATCCACAATTACCGGAAATCCAGGGGGTTACCGGAATACCAGCCGTGCAAAGGCATTTACTGCCACTAATCTGGTAATTACCTCCAAATCGAATATTAATTATATTATTGGCACAGGAAATCTGAAGGCTTGTTCTCACAAAACGATATTTATAACGGAAGTCACAGGAGGGATGCATAAAATCGGGCCATCCTTCAGAAGTGAATTCTGAGGGAACCAAATTCTCGGCTTTCGCAAATATCGGAGCAGCTGCTATTTTAATCGGAATATCCAATTCTGAAAGTGGCAGGTCAGGTAGTGTTTGTTGTTCTTCTTTGGAAGTAGTGAGTTTTTTAGAAGTAGAACAAGACAGGAACATCATCAATAAAGGCAAATAAACCAGGTGTTTCATTGGATTCGTTTTCATACCGAAAACGAATATAATATTCCATATGGGATGCAGGAAGCTTTTTGGGCTTTAATTCAGAAGTTTTCGGATTATGGCATACTCAACGGGTTGAATGTGCTTGAACTTTCCTTTGTAACAATATGTCGGGTATTTTGTCTAATACTATTTGGGATGATAATTGATGCAGAGGAAAACGGAAAACTTTCTTTCAGTTCTGCCATTTTTTTCAATCAAAATTGGATCCAGAGGAAGGATACTGTCGAAATAAGAATAATAGGATACTGGCACTGCTTTGTTCTCATTTTTCAGATCAGAGAAACGTGGATTAGAATCAATATAAATGGCGTTCTTTCCTTTTAATGTATTCAGATTTGTTCCGACAAAATCAAATTGCAAAGCTCTTTCGCCAACGATATTCCTTGAATAAACTGTTTCATTCAAATAGAAATTAAGAATGGCCGAAGTTTTATAATCGTCAGATGAAAAGATGAATGCATCCCGGTATTTTTTCCGTAAAGTTTCAACTTTATTGGAAAATTCTGACCAGCCATACCAGGTATCATCAGATCGGATTGGAACCACATAGAATATAATTTCAACAGCCAGCAAGAGGTGAAGAACAAGAGAAGAAATCAACTGAAAGCGGGTCCATTTTTTATTCCAGAATCTGGATACCCAAATAATTCCTGTAATATAAGCCGGCATCATCCAGTTTAATTTTACCCAGTAAAAAAATGAAATAAAAAAAAACCCAAGAAATAGTGGTATAAAAAAGGACAAAAGAAATAGTTGATCAGCCGGTATTCGGGTAAACCGGGTTCCATATTTTCTGCAAAAACGAAATATAAAATATACTAGTGAAAAAAACAGAAGCGGGAGCAAAATGGCGGACTGGTGACCGATTACCCCGGCAAATCCCATAATATCAATATGAAACCCTTCCTGAGCACGTCCTTCAGATTGAAATTTGAATGAAGCAAATCCGTTGAGTGCATTCCAAATAACAACAGGTAGAATAGTAATCGCGAAACATGTCAGATATAAGAAGAGCCATCTGGAAATAATCAGTTTCCTAAATGAATTTGAAATAAGTAAAAATCCGATCAGTCCGATGATAAGAAAAATGGCGGTATATTTTGAATCAAAACTGAGCCCGGTAAAGATCCCTGCCCAAATCCAGTAAATATTTTTTCTCTTAAAAATGGCCTCATGCAGAAAATTTAAACTTATCGTCCAGCAAAGCATCAGGGGAACATCTGGAGTAGATACTAGGGAGAGTATGCTGATCATTAATGTAGAAAGAAGGAGAGCCGTTGCTATCTGGGTTTTGTTTTCACTAAGAAATTTTCTTGCCAGATTGTAAAAAGCGATAATCGTCAGAAGTGTAACAAAAGTATCTGCCAGTTTTAAAACGTAAACTTTTTTTCCAAAAAGACTGGTGAAAAACCGAAGAAGATAACCTATTAACGGGGGATGATCATAATAAGAAAGATCCAGATGTTGGGCATAGAAATCATAATAGGCATCCTGAGGCATAATGCCCATGATGGCAATAAAAATGAATCGGATTCCGAAGAGAAGTATACATGCAATGACAATTGATTTCAGTCCGGATCCGAAATGAGACTTTTTAATTAAATCGAGGGCATTAGGCTTGATCATTTGGCAAATTCGGCCCTGATTACATTTAGTGCACCACCAGCCTTAAACCATTCAATCTGGGATTCATTATAAGTATGATTCGCAAGAATTTCTTCCGGCTCACCTTCCAGGTGATGAAGAACAAGGGTCAGCGGGTGGCCAGGAGTGAATTCCGTCAATCCGTCAATATCAATTACATCATCCTCCAAAATTTTATCATAGTCTGCTTTATCTGCAAAAGTCAGAGCGAGCATCCCCTGTTTTTTTAAATTGGTTTCGTGAATACGTGCAAAGGATCGGACCAGAATGGCACGTACGCCCAGGTGCCGTGGTTCCATGGCTGCATGTTCACGTGAAGAGCCCTCTCCATAATTCTCATCACCAACCACAATACTTCCTATTCCGGCTGATTTATAAGCTCGTGCGGTAGCTGGTACGGGACTATATTCGCCTGTAAGTTGATTTTTAACTGAATCCGTTTTTTCATTAAAATAATTTACGGCGCCAATCAGCATATTATTTGAAATGTTATCCAGGTGGCCACGGAATTTTAACCAGGGCCCTGCCATGGAAATATGATCTGTTGTACATTTTCCTTTTGCCTTGATGAGTAAACGCAATCCAATAAGATTAACGCCTTCCCAGGGTTTAAATGGTTCAAGTAATTGAAGCCTTTGAGAATCGGGTTTAACAATAACTTTCAATTTACTTCCGTCTTCTGCTGGAGGCAGATAACCCGGATCATCCACAGAAAAACCATGGGGAGGAAGTTCGAAACCGGAGGGTTCATCCAGTTTCACATATTCTCCTTTTTTATTTTTCAATGTATCTTTTAAGGGATTGAAAGAAAGGTGACCAGCAATGGCGAATGCGGTAACTATTTCAGGAGATGCAACAAAAGCATGAGTAGAAGACAATCCGTCGTTACGCCTTGCGAAATTTCGGTTAAAGGAAGTGATGATTGAGTTTTTGCGATTTGGATCATCAATATGTCTTGCCCACTGACCGATGCAGGGCCCGCATGCATTTGCCAGAACCACACCTCCGATTTTTTCGAAAGTTTTCAGGAAGCCATCTTTCTCGATTGTGTATCGCACAAGCTCACTACCCGGTGTAATGGTGAATTCTGCCAGTGTCTCAAGATTTTTTTCTATGGCCTGTTTCGCCACAGAAGCAGAGCGACTGATATCCTCATAGGAAGAATTTGTGCATGATCCAATCAGTGCAACTTCCAGTTTTTCCGGCCATTGATTGTTTTTTACTGCTTCGGCAAATTTTGAAATGGGCCATGCGAGATCTGGTGTAAAAGGTCCATTAACGTGTGGTTCAAGTTCATTGAGGTCTATTTCAACCAGCTGGTCATAATAAGCGGAAGGATTTGCATATACTTCCGGATCTGGACGCAGGAAATTTTTGATTTTGTCAGCGAGGAGTGCTACTTCTTCACGTTCAGTTGCTTTAAGATAGGCCGACATTTTATCGTCATAAGCAAAAAGGGAACAAGTTGCTCCGATTTCAGCACCCATATTGCAAATTGTGGCTTTACCAGTTGCACTCAGGCTGTCTGCCCCATCACCGAAATATTCTACAATTGCACCTGTACCACCTTTTACAGTAAGTATTCCGGCAACTTTCAATATAACGTCTTTTGGAGAAGCCCAGCCATTTAATTTACCGGAAAGTTTAATGCCGATTAATTTAGGCATTTTTAATTCCCATGCCAGACCAGCCATTACATCCACTGCGTCAGCACCGCCAACTCCGATGGCAATCATTCCAAGCCCCCCGGCATTTGGTGTATGAGAATCTGTCCCGATCATCATTCCGCCAGGGAAAGCATAATTCTCCAGAACCACCTGGTGGATTATCCCTGCACCCGGCTTCCAGAAACCGATTCCATATTTATTGGAGATGGAGGATAAAAAATCATAAACTTCTTTATTTACATCCAGTGCGGTTGAAAGATCAGCTTTGGCGCCGGTTTTGGCCTGAATCAAATGATCGCAATGTACAGTAGAAGGTACAGCTACTCGTTCACGGCCACACGTGCTGAATTGCAGCAGAGCCATTTGAGCAGTAGCATCCTGCATGGCAACACGGTCAGGTGCGAAATCCACATAATCCTTGCCACGCACATAATTTTGTATTGTTTTAGAGTAAAGATGTGTATAGAGGATTTTTTCAGATAAGGTAAGGGCACTACCGGTTATTTTTTTCGCTTCAGCGATTTTGGAAGGCATTTCTTTATAAACTTTCTTGATTAAATCCAGGTCGAAAACCATGATCGTCGAATTTTAGTTAATGGGGTGGGAGGCAGGCATTTTCAGGATACAAATTTACCTAAAAAAAGCGTTAATGCCTAAGCATGCTCTTGCTCTTTAGCCTATTTTTTTTAAATTTGCAGTATGAATAGGATGAAGGAATTCTTTGAGTGGCAGTTGTTCGGAGTATGTACAGCCATTGGTGATCGTTTGGGAATTGCTACTTCCCGCATCCGGACCTGGTTTATCTATATTTCTTTCCTTACGATGGGTTCGCCCCTGATTGTTTATTTTGTCCTTGCTTTCTGGATGAATATTAAACGTTATATCATGGCAGCAAAACGTAATCCGTTTACTGCCTGAATGATTTTGGTTTAAGTTAAAAAGTTCTTAGACTGAAAAATCTATCTGCATTTAATTAAACAACTGCTTTTCTCAATTTTATAAGTTTCAAAAGCAAATCTTCCAGCAGATCGAGTTTGAGCATAGTGGCGCCGTCGCTTTTTGCATGTGGCGGATCAGGGTGTGTTTCTATGAATAACCCATCTGCACCTGCTGCTATGGCCGACATGGATATCGTACTAATCAATTTCGGGTTCCCGCCTGTTACTCCGCTTGTTTGATTAGGTTGCTGCAGCGAATGTGTACAATCCACTACAACCGGAACACCCAGTTCCTGCATCAATGGAATATTGCGGAAATCCACAACAAGATCCTGATATCCAAATGTATTTCCTCTTTCAGTAAATATTATTTTTTCATTTCCTGTATTTCTGATTTTCTCTGCAGCAAATTTCATCGCGGGTCCGCTAATAAACTGGCCTTTCTTAACATTGATTATTTTCCCTGTTTCAGCAGCTGCTATTAACAGGTCTGTTTGTCTGCACAGAAAGGCAGGGATTTGTAAAACATCGATATAAACAGAGGCTGGTGCTGCTTCATCGTGTGCATGTATATCGGATGTGGTGGGTATTTTATATTTCTGGCCGGTTTTTTGAACAAGAGAAAGAGCCTGATCATCACCGATACCTGTAAATGATCCAACACTGGTTCGGTTTGCTTTGCGATAAGAAGCTTTGAATATATAGGGGATACCCATCTTTATGCAAAGGGATGATACTTTTGAAGCAACAATATCAAGTAGTTCGGCTGACTCCACCACACAGGGTCCTGCAATGAGAAAGAAATTCTTATCATCATAATCCTGGTCCTTGAATAATTCTTTTAGAAATGCCTGCATATTTTACTAGATATGATTTTATGAAATTAGAAGTATTTCTTTTCTGTGATTAAACTATTTTTGCAAAATAAAGTCAATCACCCGAATTGATTATAAAACCAACAATATGAAAATCGCTCTATTATCTGTTTTCGCTATACTAACCTTCTCAGGTTGCACCAAAACAACTGTTCAACAGGTAAACCAGGTTTTCTCAGCCGTATATACAGTACAGGCCAATCAATGGGCATTAGGAGCTGACCCGGACAGTACCACTTTTTATTATACTTCCCTTTCGGTTCCAGAGCTCACTCAGGCCATAGACCTGAATGGAGGGGTGCTGGTATATTTATCTTTTGATGATCCATCTTCTTCCAACCCAACTTATGAACAAATGCCTGAAGTTTTCAACGGTATTGCATATGGTGCGATTCATACGACCGGATCTGTTACTATAGACCTGCGCGCAGCTGATGGTTCCAACGCTCCGGGACCGATAACCGGACCAACTATGATCAAAGTCATACTATTGGATGCTCAGGCATTGCCTAATTAATTCTAAATAGGTTATCCCTTATATTCTCCAAATACTTCCCGAAGTGTGTCGGCGATTTCTCCGAGTGTGCAGTTTGATTCTACTGCCTTAATAACGGTGGGCATCAGATTTTCACCGGATGAAGCATGATCGTTAAGTAGCTGAAGTATTTGATCGCATTTAGCAGGATCCCTTTCCCTGCGTAATACAGCCAGCTTTTCCGATTGTATTTTCCGGATAGAATCATCAATTCGAAATACTTTAGTAAGATCTTTTTCATTGGATTCAAAGGCATTCACTCCAATAATTATTTTTTCCTTGTTTTCAACTTTGATCTGATAATCATAAGCGCTTTTTGCAATTTCGTTCTGAATAAATCCTTGTTCAATTGCAGCCACACTTCCCCCCATTTCTTCTATTTTCCGGATCAGATCCCAGGCGGCTTCTTCAACCGAATTTGTAAGGGATTCTACAAAATAACTGCCTCCAAGGGGATCTACTGTATCCGTAACACCACTTTCAAAACCGATGATCTGCTGGGTACGTAAAGCTAAACCAGCTGCTTCTTCTGTAGGAAGCCCAAGTGCTTCATCGTATCCATTTGTATGTAATGATTGTGTGCCACCGAATATTGCAGAAAGCGCCTGGATCGTCACGCGGGCTATATTATTTGCCGGCTGTTGTGCTGTAAGCGTACTTCCTCCCGTTTGAGCATGAAAACGTAACATCATAGCCTGGGGATCTGTGGCTCCGAGATCTTTCATAATTTGGGCCCACATGCGCCGAGCTGCACGAAATTTAGCTACTTCTTCAAATAGATTATTGTGTGCATTGAAGAAAAAAGAAAGTCTTTTTCCGAAAATATTAATATTCAGTCCTTTTTCGATGGCTGCTTTTACATAGGCCTTACCGTTAGCCAGGGTAAATGCAATTTCCTGAACTGCCGAACTACCGGCCTCGCGTATATGATACCCTGAAATTGAAATTGTATTCCATTTCGGCAGTTCATTTCCGCACCATTCAAAAATATCCGTAATGATACGCATGGAAGGTCGTGGCGGATATATATAAGTTCCTCTGGCTGCATATTCTTTTAAAATATCATTCTGTACAGTGCCTGAAATTTTTTTCAAATCAGCACCCTGTTTTTTTGCAAGAGCTACATAAAATGCAAGGAGAATAAAACCCGTTGCATTGATTGTCATCGAAGTGGTAATATTTTCCAACGAAATACCCGCAAACAATTCTTCCATGTCCCGGATCGAGTCTATGGCAACTCCCACTTTGCCTACTTCACCATCTGAAAGAATATGATCGCTGTCATATCCGATTTGTGTGGGGAGGTCGAAAGCAACACTTAGTCCTGATACGCCCTGACTCAGAAGATAATGGTATCTTTTATTGCTTTCACCAGCCGTACTGAAACCGGCGTATTGACGCATAGTCCAAAGTTTTGACCTGTACATATCAGTCCTGATACCCCTGGTAAATGGATATTTACCAGGAATTTCCCGGTTAATATTTCCTTCTGCAGGTTCATAAAGGGAATTTATTTCAATTCCTGAATCGGTAAATTTCTTTTTCTCCATGGATCTCATTCAAACTATGGCAAAGTACCCGATTTTTTGTTTCTGAAGAATACAATTATTTATGCGCAGGAAACGGGAACTTGTTAACCCGGTCAGTAGAACCGGGGAATTATTGTATGGGTATTTTTTTATTTAAAGAATTAGAAATATTGCTTTACGTATTTTCGTTTAATTTTAAATTACTGCTGATGCTTAGTACGAATGAATACATTATTTCCATTGCATTTGCCGTCATTCTGGCCTCCATTCTCGCATATATTTTCTGGGTACAGCGAAAACAGGTAAAACAGGGCAGAACGACATCAAAACCAGAGACGGCAGTATCCACAACACCGATGAAATTACAGGCATATGAAAGACTCATACTGCTGGCGGACCGGATTGCATTACCAAATCTTATTAGCCGGAGCAATCAACCCGGATTAAGTGTGCGTGAAATGCAGAATCTACTGATTCAAACCATTCGCCAGGAATTCGACCATAACATTACTCAACAGATTTACGTGAGTCCTGAGGCGTGGGATGCTATACGTAACCTCAAAGAGCAAAATATGCTGATCATCAACCAGGTTGCGTCATTTTTACCCGAATCAGCCTCTGGCCAGGATCTTAATAAAAATCTTCTTGAAATGGTTATGCAAACACCTAAAGCATCCCTGCACCATATTGTTTCGGACGCTCTTAGTTTTGAAGCCAAAAAGATTCTTTATTAGGTCAGGAACCTGGATCTTAACTTTTACAATGCTTTGATCTTTTTAATTTAGGCATAAGGGCTTAATTTGAACTATAGGCTTAAATTGGTAAATTTGCAGTATGGAAACTATATTGGAATCTCCATTGCAATTCAGCCCCTCGGCTGTAAAAGAGATCAGACGTCTTATGGATGAACCGGGGTTCGATAATGGAAATTTTCTTCGTATCGGTGTAAAAGGCGGAGGATGTTCCGGACTTTCTTATATTCTTGGCTTTGACAAGCGCCAGGAAGCTGATCAATTATTTGAATCCAATTCTCTATCTTTTATCATGAACCCATCCCATAATATTTATCTCAGCGGTATGATGGTACACTGGGAAGACGGGTTGAATGCCCGGGGTTTCAGTTTTAATAATCCCAATGCATCCAAAACCTGCGGATGCGGAACATCATTTGCTGTATAACTATATCTAATAAGTTTCTGATATTAAGCTTTCGCTTTTACACTATCATCAGACTCACCCTGGTGGCGTGTATCCACATTACGGTAGGATAAAAAGAATACAACTGGGAAAATTAAAAGTGAAAAAATTGTTGCACAAATAAGTCCGCCGATCACCACCCGTGCGAGAGGTCTGGAACTTTCTGATCCGATTCCTGCTGACATTGCCGCGGGTAATAAACCAATGGTTGCCATGAAAGCAGTCATCAGCACGGGACGTATAAGCGAATTAACGCCTCTTTTTACAGCAGTATATAATGGATTTTCTCCACGCAACCTTTCCAGATTCTGCTTAAATGCTGTAGTAAGTAATACCCCTTCCAATATGCATATTCCGAACAATGCGATGAACCCAATTCCAGCGGAAATACTAAAATTTGTTCCGGTTATCATCAGTGCAAAGATGCCGCCAACAACTGCAAATGGCACATTCAGAAATACAAGACCCGCATCCTTCAGATTTCCAAACATAATAAATAACAAAAGGAAAATGAGCAGCAGACTGATAGGTACTACTTCTGTCAGTCGTTTGGAAGCTCTCTGCTGATTCTCGAAATCTCCCTGCCATACCATATTATAGCCTTTTTTCAATTTGACTTTTTCATCCACTTTTTCCTGTGCTTCTTTTATGGTAGATCCCATATCTCTTCCTTCAACGGAAAATTTTATTGCAGAATATCTTTCATTATCATCCCGGAAAATCAAACATGGTCCTGTCTTCTGTGTAATCGTTGCGATTTGTTTTATGGGCACTTTAGATCCTGAAGCAGTAGGAACCTGCAAATTCCCAATATCATCATCTGAAGATCTGAATTCAACTGGGAACCGGATGCGAATATCAAAGTGTCTGACTCCGCTTTCATAGAGCTGCGTTACCGCCTTTCCGCCGATTGCCATTTCAATAACGGCATTGGCATCTGCAGTTGAAACACCATACAAAGCCATGCGATCCTGATCGAGGTCTATATCAAGTTCGGGTTGCCCAATATTCCGGATAACACCCAGATCGGTAATCCCTTTTACAGTCTTGAGAACATTATCAACTTCGTCTGATTTTTCTTCCATATAATTTAGGGAATCGCCGAATATCTTTACACAAATGGATCCTTTAACACCTGAAACAGCTTCTTCCACATTATCCATAATGGGTTGAGAGAAGTTAAGTTCGGCACCGGGAATTACAGAAAGTGATTTACGCAACTGCTCAATTAACTCATCTTTGGAAATTTTTGGATTCCATTCTTCCTGGGGATACAATGCGACATCGAATTCATTGTTGTAAAATCCCGCAACATCAGTTCCATCATCCGGACGACCGGTTTGTGAAACCACTTTTTTAACCTGGGGAAACTGCATCATAATACTTCTCATCTGGTTTGCCACCTGTACCGATTTATCCAAGGCAATACTATAAGGCATTGTTGCACGCACCCAAAGTGAGCCTTCATTTAGTTCAGGCAGAAATTCGGATCCCAGAAATTTGAATGAATAAAAACCAATCACTATAAATATTATGGAGATTCCCAGCGCCAGTTTTTTATTTCCGAATACAAACTTGAATCCAAACAGGACCCATCCTGTAAGCAAATGCGTAAATGGGTTATGTTTTTCCCTAACATTTTTATTCAGTAAAGCATTTACCAGAACTGGCACAAGAGTAAGCGTAAAAATCAATGCTCCGAGGAGTGCAAAACCAAGAGTATAAGCGAGGGGAGAAAACATTTTCCCTTCTACTTTCTGAAAAGAGAATATGGGCAGGAGCGCTGTAATAATAATAATCTTGGAAAAAAAAATGGATTTGGCAAGTTCTGACCCTTTTTTCTTGATCATTCCCATCTTGGCAAGTTTGTTGAACTTTTCCATGCCGTAAATCTTTGCCTGCTGATCAAGCATAACAAACAAACCTTCAACCATTACGACCGCCCCGTCTATGATAATACCAAAATCAATCGCGCCAAGAGAGAGAAGGTTTGCCGACATACCCATTAAGTGCAGGCATATAAAAGCAAATAATAAAGAAAGCGGAATGATAATTGAAACGATCAGAGTTGTTCGCCAATTGAACATAAATAGTGAAACGATCAGAGTAACCAATAGTATTCCTTCAATAAGATTATGCATCACCGTATGCGTTGCATAGTGTATCAATTCTTCCCGATTATAAAAAGGGACAATCTTTACATCGGGTGGTAAAACCCTGTCGTTTAATTTTTGGATTTTTAATTTCAGAGCCTTGATAACTTTATCCGGATTTTCACCTTTCCGCATCAGTACGATCGCTTCCACTACATCATTGTCATTTGAAACGGTGCGCGATTTACTACTGTCAATAGCATCTGATCTTCCAACTTCACCCAGCCTTGGCAATCCGGAAACCTGAACATCTGCAACATCTTTTACTAGAACAGGCAGCCCGTTGATATTCGTTATGAATATATTTTTGATTTCATTTATATCATTAAGCAAACCAATTCCCCTGACAATATATGCCTGATTGTTTTTGTTAATTACGTCTCCGCCTATATTTATGTTGCTTCTGTTTACCGCAGTATATACGTCTAAAGGCGTAATTCCGAGTCCTGTAAGCTTTTGCGGATTCACCTGTATTTCATAGGCTTTAACTGTTCCGCCGAAACTAACAATATCCGCAATGCCCGGAACAGAGCGCAGTTCACGATCTACTGTCCAATCCTGCAACGTCTTTAACTCCCTTGGTTCCCTGAAAGAGCTCACAAGTGAATAGCGGAATATTTCTCCGGTTGGTCCTGTAGGAGGCTGTACCTGCGGATTAATATTATCAGGTAATGTTACATTCTGAATCAGCGTATTTACCTGCGTACGGGCATATGTGTCCTGGACATCATCTTCAAAAATCAGTTTTACTACCGAAAGCCCGAAAATACTGGTGGAGCGAAGACTGGTTTTCCTGTTTACAGGATTGAGGGCAATTTCAATAGGGATGGTTACAAATTTTTCTACCTCTTCAGCACTTCTTCCGGGCCATTGCGTGATGACCGTGATTTCTGTATTTGTTACATCCGGAAATGCCTCGATTGGCATATTCATAAAAGTAATCACGCCATAAATGACCAGGATAATGGTAGCAAAATATATGAAGTATTTATTTTTGAGCGAAAAAGCCAGGATATTTTTAAGTGTCTTGTTCATCAATACCGATTTATTCTAGCTGTTCAATTCTTGGTAAATTAATAAAGCTTGTGTGCCAATAAGATGTTCGCCTACTGATAAACCTTCGGTAATATATGCACGGTCACCAACTGTATTCAATACCTGAACTGGCCGAATCGTAATATCTGATGGGGATTTGTAAACCAGCACATAATATTGACTATGATCGAAGATCAGGGTCCGTGCTGGAATACTTAGCATTTTTTTATTGTCGGAAGTATTCACAACCACGCTGGCAAACATTTCCGGTTTAAGAAGGTAACCCGGATTCGCAAGTACAATCCTTAATTTCATAACCTTGTTCGAAGGATCCAATACATTCATAACCTTATCTATCTTACCCCGAAATATTTTACCTGGATACGATAAGGTCGTAATATTTACACTATCACCCATTTTTACGAATGAGATATTGGATTCATAAACATTCGCCATTACCCAGACATTTTTCAAGTCAGAAATGGTAAAAATGCTGGTTGCATTATCAGAACGGATTATCATGTTATTGTTCACTTGCCTGTCCACCACGAAGCCGTTGATAGGTGATTTGACAGTGTACTCCCCTGTCATACTTCCGCCATTCAGATTTAATACGCGTTTTGCTTTTTCAAAAGCAGAAACAGCCTGGTTATATCCTTCCTGTGCTGCTACCAGATCACGTTGTGAAGCCAGACCGCTCTTATACATATCATCGGTGGCATCCATTGTCTTTTTTGCAATATCCACATTGGATTTTGCAGTAACATAGTCGTTGCTGAAACCAGCCATGTCTGAACTTCTAATCATTGCCAGCACCTGATCTTTTTTTATATAATCGCCTGTCATTACTTTAATATCCGTGACCTGGCCGCTTATCGGAGGATATATTTTGATTACATTATCTTCATTGAAATCCACCTTTCCGGTCAGAGTCAGCGTATTCAATACACGCGAATTACTCACGGTATCAATTTCAATTGTCTTTAAAAGAGAATCGGGCATTGTATAACCCTTTTTTTCTTCTGAAGGTGTTGAATTATCCTTGCAGGAAAAAAATCCCAGGACAATTAATGACACCGCGACGAGGGTAAATCTATACTGAACTTGCATATATTTCGGTAAGAGGTTAAGGTTGAAAGAATTCGGTACCTGTATAATAATTGATATCTTCAAATGCCTGAACCCTATTAAATTTAATAGAATTTATCTGCAGGATATTCTGCTTGTAAGAATCATAAAAGTCAAGAAATTCGAGAAGTCCGATATTCCTTTTTTGATAATTAATCAAAACTTCGTGCATCAGGCGTTCAAAGTCATTGGAAAAACCGGGATCGATGTTTTGGTATAATTTATTTTCAGAAAATGCTTTTTGGAGAGACCTGGATACATTCTCTGCTACGGTTGCTTCAGTACTTTTTTGTAAGGCATCTGTATTTTCAATCAGCGCTTTTGCCGACTTGATATTTCCCTGGTTCCGGTTGAAGAAAGGCAGGTCCATCGAAACGCCAATTGAATTATAATACAAAGCATAACTACCCTGTTTGTCGTAACTTGCCGAAGCAGTGAGGTCTGGAACCGCCAAAGCTTTCTGATAACTATAATTCAGTTTATTGATATCTAAGTTTTTCCTGGCGATCAGTAGATCTGTCCTGTTCTTATAAGCCGAATCGATAAGAGTATTAAGAGTAAATTTTTCCGGATCGAGGTTTCTAATAGCATTTGAATCTGCAAGCGGGTCAATATGTATAGTGGGATTTACCTGTAAAACAAGCCTAAGTTCACTTTCTATGTCATTAATCTGATTAATCAGGTCGTTGTATTCACTTTGAAATGTATATAACTGTGCCTTTATGCGAATGACTTCTTTTTCAGAGATATAGCCCTTACCTTCCTGCTGGGCAAATGCATTGACGATTTGCATCAGGGCCCTGATCTCCACTTCATATACTCTTGCTGATTCCTGTAGATAATAGATGTTGAAGAAATCAGTCCGGAGCGTATATTTCAGTGTTCTAAGAAGATCAAAAAACTGGTATTCGGAAAGTATTGCATTCGCTTCAGCCAGTTTAATTTGTTTGTTTCTTTTTCCGGCCAGTAAAATCAACTGGGATAAGGAAGCTGCATTTTCACTATTAACAAAAAAAGTGGAATGCGTTGGATTTCCCTGAGGGTCATTTAAAGGTATTACGGGCCCATGGTCAATAGATAAATTTGGATTTGGCCAAAGCCTCGCCTGAATAATTAATGCTTTCTGGGCATCAATATTATATTTCTGGGCAAGCAGTGAATAATTTCCTGAAATAAACAAACGTTCCGCACTATCCAGGTTAATTCTTAAAGTATCAGAATGAACCTGGCCGGAAACTAAATTTATCCAAAGGGTAGAAATAACGAGAGCCAGAATTTTTAATGACATGTCAATTTTATGTAATGTAGATAGTGGTTATGCTTATTAATGTACAGATGCATTTAAACGGAATCCCATACCATGTATTGTTTCAATTTGTACCGAAGCATCTTCCTTGAAATATTTCCTCAGTTTGGTAATAAAAACGTCCATGCTTCTGCCCAAAAAATAATCGTCTTTCCCCCAGACATTTAATAAAACTTCTTCTCTTTTCAGAATCCTGTTTGGATGTTCACATAAGAACAAAAGTAATTCCGCTTCTTTCTGTGTCATGTTGAATGCTGTTCCACCAACGGACAATTTGAGATCTTTAAAAGAAAATTTCATTTTTCCGATCTGAAAGTTTAACATTTTCTCGGAATACATTTTTTTTGTTCTTCGTAAAAATACATCGATTCTTAAGAGCAGTTCCTGCATGCTGAAGGGTTTAATGATATAATCATCTGCACCACACTCAAAACCGTGAATACGATCTTCTTCCAGTGATTTTGCTGTAATCAGCAGAATGGGAATCTGATCTGTCTGCTGACGAATTTTTTTAGCAACCGCAAACCCATCTTTATTGGGCATCATTACGTCAAGCAGACAGATATCGAAATTTTCCTTACTGAATTTATCTATTGCCGCCTGTCCATCGGCACATAGTACAACATCATAACCCGCATCTGCAAGATTATCCTTGATTACATAGCCTAAAGAAAGGTCGTCTTCGGCAAGTAACACTTTTGATTTTGTATTCATTTGAATATTTCTTGATTTTGTAAATCTTTAAAATGGTATTAGTAAACGAAATTCGGTTCCTATTCCGGGCAAACTGTTTACACGGATTTTCCCATCGTGGCCGTCGATGATCCGCTTTACAAAATTCAATCCCAGGCCAAATCCTTTTACATCGTGCACATTTCCCGTCGGAACACGATAGAATTTCTTGAAAATATTCTTAAGATATTTTTTTTCTATACCGATACCATTATCTTTTACAGAAATAAAATAATCTGATTCGTCTTTCCCGGTTTCAACAATGATGTGTGGAGAAATGGAATACTTCAACGCATTTTCCAATATATTGATAATAGCCAGTTCAAGGTGTCCCTCATCAGCCTGAATATTGGTTTCGTAATTATCAACTTTCAATTCAACCAGTGCCTGTTTCTGTTCTATAAGAGGTTGAAGCTTATTCAGGGCCTGTTCGATTAGTTTTGCCGGTTGAACATTTTCTTTATCAAGCGGAAATTTTTTATTTTCTGCAGATGCTGATTTCAAAAGTTTTTCAACCTGATTCTGCAGGTGGGTTGTTTGATTTTGAATAATGGAAGCATATCTTTTTAATCGCTCCGGTTTTTGGCTGATATCGTTCTGGGCTAGTACATCGGACGCTATTTTAATAACGGCCAGGGGTGTCTTAAATTCATGTGTAAAATTATTTACGAAATCTTTTTGCACTTCAGCCAGAAATTTCTGACGGTAAAAATAAAAAAGGCTAATGGCCAACCCAATTAGTGCAAGGAATAGGGCTACGCTGCTGATGATCCAGAAATTCATTTCACCCAATATATATTGTGATCGGTGGGGAAAATAAAGGAGTATATGATCGTACTCACCCGTAAAGACCGGCAATCCCTGAGCTGTGGTAATATTGAAACCCGAAGCAGCCGTCGGAATATAATCCTCATAAACATATTTTTTCAGTGTACTGCTGTAGGCCCCCAGTTTAACATCAGTCAGCACATCAAAATCCCCGAATTCCTTGCGAATATAGAAAGTAAGAGAGTCCTGTTCAGGAATGGTATCAGCCTTAAATAAATAGTAGTCATCAGCCGGATTGTGAATTAATTGTTGAAGACTTTGTGCCGGATTATCGTTCATTTCAAGGTCTTCGAAAACACCTCTGAGACTCTTTACAACATTAGTATTGAATTGTTTTTGTTCAAATGAATAAACCTTCGTAAGCCAGTACAGCTGTACAACGACGATTAATCCAATTAACACAGTGGCCGATAGTACCAGCCATTTCAAAATGGAGGATTTCATGAACCAAAAAAATTGAAACGCAAAATTGAGATAGTTTCTGTCCTATAAAATTACAAAAATGGTTAAACAGCAGTTAAAGAGTTGAATTTCAATCTAAAGGGCAGGATTTGGGTTTACAAATTTTGGTTAATTCTCCCTATTTTTATAATTTAGCTAAACCAAAATTGCTTCCGAATGAAAAAATTGTTGCTGGCCATTGTTTTACTGATCAGTTTTAATGATTATTCCCATGCGCAGGCCACTCCCCAACAGACTAGTCCTGCTAAAACCAAAACTAAGAAACCTTCCGCCACTACTACAACAAGTAAACCTGCTACAACTACTCCAACTGCAAAACCCGCATCAACGGCTAAATCAACAACCGCAGGTCCGACAAAAAAAGACGGAACTGCGGATATGCGTTACAAATCAAATAAAGATGCAGCAAAGGCTGCTCCTGCCACAGTGCATACCAAAAAAGACGGAACACCTGATAAACGCTATAAGGAAAACAAATAGTAGAAAATAAATCTGTACAAAATATGAAAGCTGCCTCCTTTTTAGCCGGCTTGCTGTTTATATCAGTTATGTCGTTAGCCGGCCCAAGAACACCGGTTCATAAAAACCACCCAAATCACCACTATTACAAGCATCACGGTTATCATCACTACCATCATGGCACCTATCGGCGTCACTATCATCACCACCATTTTCATCATCATTATGATGGACGTCCGGTTCATCATGCACCACATGCAAGATCGCATAATGCTGTTTAAGGAATAAGATATAAATATCAGTTCTTGAGATTTATTATATAATAATTCAGAGGTTCTTACGCATTACTTGTGAGGATTGGTATTTTTATGAACCTCATGGCATAGGAATTGCCCTTGTACCGGCATGAAACAAGAATTATATCATAAATCCAGGCTTAATTTGAAGTTAATATCAATTTTATCCTGCCTGATTTTCTGCTCGGTTTTTGCATTTAGTCAGCCAAGCCAGTCTTCACCTCCAATTCACCATCCGCACAGGCATTATTATCATGGTCACTATTATTACGGGCATTATCATCACCATTATTATCATCGTGTATATCACAATACGGGTAATTATCACAGGGTGCCACCGCATCCCCCGATTCCCCCGCATCCTCCATTACCGCCACACCCTCCTTTACCCCCACATCCATAAAACTTTTGAAATTAATTTCTACATAAAATAAAATACCCCCTGATAAAACAGGGGGTATTCAATTTATTTTCCTGGAAATTTTACTTTGCGGGGATCGGTTTCTTTCTGATAACAGGTGTTGTGCTGGTATCTGCAGCTCCCAGCGGTCTTTTCCTTGCCATATCGATCAGTATTGGTGCAGCAACAAATATGGAAGAATAAGTTCCGGTAATAACACCGATCAGCATAGCAAAGGCAAATCCTTTGGTTACTTCTCCGCCAACAAGGAAGAGAATCAGAATAGTCAGAAAGACCGTCAGGGAGGTCATGACTGTTCTCGGGAGGGTTTCATTGACCGCCTTATTAATAATTTCTGCTTTTGTTTTACCACGCAGGATACGACTGTCTTCCCGTATTCTGTCAAATACGATTACGGTATCATTCATGGAAAATCCGATTACCGTCAGGATAGCTGCAATAAAATGCTGGTCTATTTCCAATGGGAAAGGAACTACAGACGGAAGAAAGGAAAACACCGCCAATACGACAAGCACGTCATGCAATAAGGCGATAATGGTACCAAGTGAATATCTCCAGTCCCGGAAACGTATGAAAATGTAGATGAAAATCGCGATCAGTGCAAAAATAGTGGCTTTAACTGCACCGGCTTTAAGATCGTCCGAGATGGAAGCACCTACTTTTTTGGATTGCTGGATGAATTTATTGGTTGAAGTAAATTCCTGCGCTGTTGTCCCTGCAGGTAAAAATTTCTGCAAACCTGCAAACATTTTGTTTGCGACCGTTGAATCTGCCGCAGAACCTTCCCGGTTTACCAAGTAATCAGTAGTGATTTCAAACTGTTGATTAGATCCATAGGTTTTTACTTCGGGATATTTTCCCCATTGCAGATTCAGTGCATCTTTAACTTCCTGTTCATTCAATGGCTTGTGGAAGTTTACGATATAACTTCTTCCACCCTGAAATTCAACTCCTTTCTGAAATCCGTGGAAATAAGCAGAAATTCCGAGCAATAACACGATGGCAGAAATGCCATATGTTATTTTGCGGAATTCAATGAATTTAAAGTTTGCATGTTGGAATACTTTTTTTGAAATGCCCGTGAAATATTGAAAATGCCTGTTCTTATTTGTGTAGAAATCAGTTACCATTCTGGAAACAAGGATTCCGCAGAATAAGGATAATGAGATACCCAGCATTTGCGTGGTTGCGAATCCCAGGACGGGTCCGAGTCCGAAATAAGCGAGTATAGCTGCAGTCAGGAAAGTGGTTACGTGCGCATCGAGTACAGGTGCCAGGGAGCGACGGTATCCGTCATTTACTGCCAGCTGATAACTTTTTCCCCGCGTCAGTTCCTCCTTGATTCTTTCGAAGATGATTACGTTCGTGTCAACTGCCATACCAATCGTCAATACGAGACCAGCTATACCTGGTGCGGTAAGTGTTGCGTGCATTGCGCTCAGGATTCCGATGGTAAATAACAAGTTTAATATTAATGCAATATTTGCAACCCATCCGGCTGTATTATAGTAAACCAGCATCAGGGTAAAAATTACCAGGAAAGAAATACCGAAAGCCAATGCCCCGCCTTTTACGGCGGCTTTACCAAGTGTAGGACCAACAACCTGTTCCTGTACTATCCGTGCAGGAGCGTTCAGCTTACCACTTTTTAATATATTGGCCAGATCTGTTGCTTCATTTACAGTTTGTCCCGTATTTCTGTTACCCATGGAAATTTGGGAATTCCCGCCGGTAATAGGACCATTTACATAAGGTGCTGAATAAACAACTTCGTCGAGCGTAATTGCGATCGGAAGGCCAACATTATCCGTAGTCATCTTGGCCCAGACATCGGCACCATGTTTATTCATACTCATTTCAACAACCACACCTCCTGTTACAGGATCATAATCCTGGCGCGCATCGGTGATGACTTCACCTTCCAATTTTGCCTTGTCGCTCCCTGGAACTGTTTTGATTGCATAGAGTTCGAGATAAGGGTATGCTTTGCCGTTTTCATCGTATTCCTGTTTACCCCACATGAATTTTAAATTGGCGGGGAACTGGTTTCGCGCAACTGGAATATTAAGATAATTGTTAATTGTAGGTGTATCTTTAAGAAGAGGGGTAGCAATTGCCGAAGCGTAGCGAACCTGTCCTTTTGCATCCTGGGTCGGTTGAATGAAACGCATGATGCGCAATGGATTCCTGTTGAGTGAGACGCTGTCAGCAGTAGAATCCTGAGAGGCCAACAAGGCGGAATCTTTAACTCCATTCAGGTATTTCTGAAGTATTTTTTCAGCATTTTGAAAAGGAGTTGCCAATTCAGAAATATTATATACTTCCCAAAACTGAAGGTTGGCAGATGACTGAAGATATTTTCTTACACGGTCAGGATCTGTTGCTCCTGCAAGTTCGACACTTATGATTCCTTTATTTTCATCCAATTGGATATTTGGCTGAGAAACGCCGAATTTATCAATACGTTTTGTGAGTACCTGGTAGGTTTGTTTCATCCCGGCTGACGCCTGGTCATGCAAATAACTAATTACGTCACCATCTGATGATTCAAACTTTAGTTTGTTCCTGTTTGAATTCGCAAAAAGCGGGGCGAGTTTGGTTCCGGGATTGACTTCTTTGAAAGCCTGAGAGAAAAGATCAATATAGTTAGCGCCTCCATTGGTTAATTTTTTCTGATCAGCTAATTGTATAGCCTTCACAAGACTTGCATCGCGGGGATTGTTGGCAAGTCCCTTAATTAGTCCTTCGAGTTCAATATCAAGGGTTACATTGATTCCACCCTGTAAATCCAGACCCAGCAAAAGTTCGCTTTCTTTGGATTTCTGGTAAGTGGTTCCCCACCAGGTTATCTTGGTATCCTTGGTTGAATCCAGTAGTTTTTGAGTACGCTCACGTACCAGCAAACTAAGACTGTCTTTATATAGGACCTCGGCATCTTTATTACCAGGATATTTTATTTCCGGAGATGGATAATTGTTTTTAACAAAACGTTCGGCTTTCTGCGTCATTGCAGATTCGTGTTTATTCACAAACCAGGTAAAAGACAGTTGGTAAAGGGAAATGACAATCAGTAAGCTTGCAAATATGCTAACCAGCGCTCTCATTGGTTTTCGGTTTTTTTTAAGAGCGGCAAAGATAGGTTTTCCAATTGATAACTAAAATGTTAAGACGATGGATAAGATGCCTTGTTTTGCTATTTTCACGCTATAAAAAGATAAAATCAAATTAATCGGCACGAATTCATGATTTTTAACAAGTTCAGACCCATATCTTTCTGTAACAAATTAAAAGCTTTCAGTTTCCAGCTCCTGGCTTTGAGCCTGTTTTCCTGCAATAAATCCGCAAATATCAATGCAAATAAGTCATTTGTAGGACTTACGCATGTTGCTTATGGCGTTGGCCCGGTTTCTATGACGATAGATGGAACTCTTTTATATTCCAACCCACTCGCTTTTGGTCTGACTACCGGAATAGATGGAAATCCATACGATACAACCATCTCAAGGATCAGTGATATGAATATATTCCTGGCGCAGGATACAAGTATGAACATACATGGAAATGCAGCATTTCAACAGGGAGGCCATTACAGTATCTTTTTTTTCGATACTTTGAATTCCAATTCCACAACGCTTATCATTTTACAGGACAATCCGCCTGTTCGATACGATACGTTCACGACAATCCGGTTTATGAATTTTTCTCCGGGTTCATACATAGGTCTCAAACTTATTTATAAGAACGATTATCTTATTGATACTTTCCATATCTCTGTAAGAGATACAATAATCACAGGAATTACTCCTTTTATAGGATACAATCCGAATCCGGGTCTTTACACTTTCAGCCAATTAGTACATATCGGAACAAACCAGATTTTTGCTTTTACAGACAGCTCTAATCCAAGAATAGACAGCTTGAATCCAAGTCTGGATAGTACGAATTTTATACGACTGGATAGCCTTCAGTTCGATAGCACCAAAAGTTATAATGTTTACCTGCAGGGATTTCTTGATTCACCTAATTCCCAGCAAAATAAATTGATGATAAAATCAGTGAGGGTTAATTAAGCCGAACGCCTAAAGCTTAACGCGAAACACCTAACGTGTAATTGATATGATCGGAAATTATTTCCAGAGTTATTTTAATTACAAATGATCTATCGTGAATAATCTCATATTATTCTGCATTTGGCATTACGCGTTTCGCGTAGAGCTTTAGGCGTTGGGCGTTACACGTAAAAACGTACACGGTTTTAAAAAAAGAGGTACATTTGCGGCCGCAATAAATCGTAAAGAATCACTATGCAACTATCCTCAATTTTATCTCGTTTCAGTGAACCGGAAACTTTGAAAATGGCTAAACTCAGCCGTGAACTGCGCGCACAGGGAGTAGATGTCATTGACCTCAGCGTTGGTGAACCTGATTTTGATACACCACAACATATTAAAGAAGCTGCAAAAAAAGCAATTGATGATAACTGGAGTCATTATACACCTGTACCGGGATATCTTGACCTGCGTCAGGCCATTTGTGAAAAGTTGAAAAGAGATAATAACCTGGATTATAAACCTGAACAAATTGTTGCCTCAACAGGGGCCAAACAAAGCCTTGCTAATACCTTGCTTGCACTCGTTGACGATGGTGATGAAGTGATTATCCCTACACCATATTGGGTTACATATTCTGAACTCGTAAAAATTGCGCGCGGGAAAGTTGTGGAAGTGCACACAAGCCTGGAATCTGGTTTTAAAATTACGCCTACGCAATTAGAGGCAGCCATTACACCGAAAACAAAAGCTTTCTTATTTTCTTCACCCTGCAATCCTTCAGGAGCTGTTTACAGCAAAAATGAACTGGAAGTGTTGGCTGTCATATTCAGAAAACATCCGGAAGTTGCCATAATTTCTGATGAGATCTATGAGTATATTGATTTTGTAGGAAAACATGAGAGTATCGCGCAGTTCAGCGATCTTAAAGACAGGATCGTAATAGTAAACGGCCTGAGCAAAGGGTTTGCCATGACGGGATGGAGATTGGGGTATATAGCTGCATCAGTTGAAATTGCAAAAGCATGTGAGAAATTACAGGGACAATTTACGAGTGCCACTAATTCAATTACTCAGAAAGCTGCCGTAACTGCGCTTACTACAGATCTTAAACCGAGTTTTGAAATGGTGGAAGAATTCAGACGAAGAAGGGAGAAAACGATGGAACTTGTAGACGGGATACCCGGTATTAAATGTTTCAATCCGGAAGGCGCATTTTATATTTTCCCCGATATTTCTTTTTTCTTTGGAAAGTCTGATGGTGTAACCACTATTAAAAATTCAAACGACCTCTGCATGTATTTATTAAATACGGCCCATGTTTCATCAGTTATGGGTGATGCATTCGGAGAACCCCGTTGTATTAGGTTTTCATTCGCGAATAGTATGACAAATATTGAGCGTGCCTGGGCTAGGATTAAAGATGCACTTACTAAACTAAAATAAAATTGCTAAAGTGTGGAAGTTGAAAAGACGCACTACCACACTATTACATATTCTTTTTATTTTTCTTAGAAAGTAAAGTTTTGTGAATCTCCAGCACCTGCGGTAAAAGAGCCTGTTTTTCGTCATTAATTATTACGAAATCACATCTTGAAATTTTTTCTTTTTCATCCATTTGCTGAGCCATGCGTTGCAATACACTTTCTTTAGAAGATAGATCCCTGTTCATAACCCTTTCCAGACGGAGAGATTCCGGCGCAGTCACGCCGATGATATAATCAAAAAAATTCTCCAGCCCTGCTTCAAATATCAGGGCCGCTTCCTTTACTGCATAAGATGTTTTTTGATTTTGCATCCAGGAAGATGCATGGCGAAATGTTACCGGGTGTACAAATGAATTAAGCAACGAAAGCTTTTCCGCGTCAGCGAAAACCATTCCACCGAGATAACTCCGGTCGAGTACTCCTTCTTTATAAACATTCTTGCCAAATGCAGAAATGATTTGTTTTTTTAATTCAGGATCCTGATTCATCAGATCCTTCGCTGCCTTATCGGCATAATAAACCGGAATAGCCAGCACTTCAAATATTTGTGCGACTGTCGTTTTCCCTGACCCGATACCGCCGGTTAATCCGATTTTAAGCATGTCATATCTAAATAAAAAATAACGCTTCCGGCCCCGGAAGCGTTCAAAAAATTATCAAATTATTTTTTATCAGTGACTGCCACCGCTGGTTTATTGATATTTTGAGTCCACTCAATTGAAATAGCAGTTTTTTCAATTTTCATGTAACTGCCCGGACTGGTTTCCAACATGATTGTACCATCCTCATTCACTTTATTGATAGTACCATGAATGCCTGCAATTGTAACAATCTTATCACCTTTTTGCATATTCTGCTGGAATGTCTTAGCCTGTTTTGCTTTTTTAGCTTGTGGCCGTATCATGAATAACCAAAACACGAGTATCATACCTCCAATAAGAAGTAATTGCAAACTACCGCCTCCCGGCGCTGACTGTAATAAAATAACTGAATGACTCATTGTATTGTTTTTATTTTAAGATCTACCTTACCATTTTTTCTTCTGAACCACAACATTAAACTGCACTTCGTTACTTTGTGAGCCTTTTGTATTGGCAAACACGTACAATTTTTTATGATTGATACCTATCCGGCCCTCACTATTGAAAGAAGCTTTAATAATACCTTCCTTCCCTGGCATGATAGGTTCATCAGGTTGTTCGGCTATGGTACATCCGCAACTGGGCTGTACTCTGGCTATGATCAGCGGTTTATCACCTGAATTCAAAAATCGATATGCCACTTCCAGTTTCTGTCCTTCCGGAATCGTTCCGTAATCCCGACTGGTTGAATCAAGCCAGGTGATTTTCGTAAAAAGACTGCTGTCTTTGGGAAGCTGCATAGAGCCGGATACTTTTTGCTTCGAATCGTTTTCCCTGCAGGAAAACAGAAAAGAGACTACAAATAAAGCCAAAATAGCATTGCGCATCACCTGTTATTTTTTGCAAACCTATATAAAAAACCTGTCATGGATCAGGAGGTTTTAAAATTCACCTTATGCATCTTGTTTTCTGTAACCAGGTCTTTATGAATATTATCCAGTATTCCATTTACAAACTGGCCGCTGAGCGGTGTACTGTAATCCTTGGCAAGATCAATATATTCGTTGATGGTTACCTTTGGGGGAATTGTTTCGAAAAATAAAAATTCGCAAACACCCATCTGCATAAAGATCATGTCAAGTGTGGCAATCCGGTCCGCATCCCAGTTTTTTAATTTAGGTCGGATCAATTCCATCGTAACTTCTTTTTTTTCCAGTACGGCCGAAAGAAGTTCCCGGGCGAATAATGCTTTATCCGGACTTACAATTTCTTCAAAATTAAATGCCGTGGTTTTGTTCAGATATCCCGAAACCAATTTCTGCATCATCTCAGCATCGTCTCCCCAGTTCGGAAATATTTCTTCCAGGTGTGATTCAAAAGCTTCATTGGGCAGTAAAAAATCATTGAAAATATATTCCAGGATTTCTTTTTCAGGTTTTCGATCACGACTGTTTTCAGATATATAGGTTCTGTAGACATCTGTATCCCGAAGTTCGAGGTATAACTTGCGGACCATATCCGCATGATCATTCAGTTCGGGTTTGTATTTCTTAACAATTTTCTGGTAGGATTCCTGTTCGAGAATCTTCCATAGTAATTGATTCCCCGCAAGTTTTGTATTTACATTTTTATCCAGCTCCGAAGGCAGGTGTTTGGAAGAACGGCGAAGAGAATCCGTTTCAGCATAACGCGCAAGTTCAGTCAGAAAAAAAATAAGATAAATGAGTAATTGCCCGGACTGATCAAAATGCTTTTGCAGGATCCTCTGCGCATCTCCCGTCTTTTGATTATCCTGTGCCTCCAGGGAGTACAGGGTTTGCATTATTTTGACCCTGATATTTCGTCTCGTGATCATGAGTAAGAACTTTGCTTATTTGCGGCTGCGAAGATAGGGAATCGCAAGTTTCTTTTTAAAAGTATTCCAAACAGGAATTACATCGGGAGATAATTTTAACAGTAACATTCCAGCGATATAAACTAAAATGAAACAGAGACTTCGCAGGAACATGGCAGCAAAACCATGTATCTGGCTGAACAATAGGTAACTGACAAAATAACCTGATATGGCCAGTAAAACGGTCAAACCTGATTTATAGCTGAAAGGCTGAAGCCTGAATTTCTTCAAAAGAAAAATGTAACGTATAGCATTGTAAATGCTATACGAAATCAGCGTAGCAATAGCTGGCCCTATTACACCAAGTTTTTTTGCCATTATGTAATTCAAAGGAAGTGTGATGGCAAGAAGGATCATGCCGGTAAGAAATTCAAAACGCCAACGTGTCGACGTACCGATAATCTGTGAATTTACACCTGTGCCCATATCAACAATTCGCCAAATTCCGAGGTAAAAAAATATAGGCATGGCCTGTTTATAAGACGGTTGCAAATGAAAGTTTTTTACACCATCCATAAAATTCATCCATATCAAAGCAAAAATGCCGCAGGAAAAAATCAACTGATTGATGGAAGAACGTTGGTAAATCCTCTGTATTTTTCCGAAGTCCTTGTCTTTCCAGGCTCGCGACAGATGACCGATGGAAGCGGCGATGATTCCTCTTTGAGGCGCCTGGATCAGGCTGGCAATATTTACAGCAAGGCTGAATATTCCTGCCATGGCCAGCCCATTCGGTATAACCGCAGCAATCACAATATTGTCAAATACATAGGCAATATTCTGAATCAGGCCTCCGCTCCAGATAAATGAGCAAAGCAGAAGGATTTTTTTAAAATACTTTTTAGAAACCCTGCTCACGCGAAGGGTCAGGTGTATTTCTCCTGAACGTATCAGCACTACCAGTAAAATGATGGCTAATAGTAAATAGGTCAGTGAAAATAATTTAATAAATAAATCAAAATCATGAATTATATGCAGGAAGAAAAAAATGGCAAGTATAGAGGTGAATAGTTTGAAAAGCATTTCTTTGAGGAAACTGGTCAATACGGATTTTCTCATCTGCCAGGCATATGCTTCCAGAATTGAATACATAGTCAGGCCAAATCCCAGAGGGAAAACCCAGGCGTAATATTTTACAAAATCCGGAGAGTTGGCGGAAAACTTTCTTACCACGAGTCCTTTGAAAATATAAGCGGCAGCAAGGACCATGATAAAACCGAATATGGATGTGACAAAGGCCCAGCCCATCATGTCATTATCCTTCACTTTTAGATTGTCCTGATAGTAGGGATAGAATTTAGAAATATAGGCTTGCATGCCGAAATTGGCAAAGGCATTAATGATATTGGCCACTCCTATAAAGGTACCATAGAGACCATATTCAGAAGGGGTAAAACCTCCCTGCCGTGTAAACAGATAGGTGTTTAAAAAACCCAGGGCAAAGCCAAGATAAATGATTCCAGAAGAAAGTATACTTTGCCGCCGAATGGTGCTCATGCAGGAAATGTTGCGATGCAAAGATGAAGGATTTGGATCACATGTTCCGGCTATGGATTTTTGCTGACATCCCGTTGATTCACATAAAAATTCCTGTCAATCTGCAAAACTGTACTGGCGTCCGTCTGTATGCGTTCTTTTTTCCATTCCGTTGTGGGTTTAAGCCAGTGTTCACCATTTACGTCCACCCTGACAGGCATATTAAAATCCGGATTGCAGTTTGTCCATCGGTAAACTAAATTTTTCTCTTCGTATTTATATTCTAAAACAGGTATGGCAGTCGATCTCAGGTACTGATTAAAAACAGGTGTAAAATCTATGCCTGAAATTTTATTTATATAATTCTGGACATCCAGAGCCGTAACGGTCTGATGATAAAAATTCTGGTTAAGGCCCCGCATAACATGTCTGAATATTTCATCATTATGAATCACCTGGCGGATAGTATGTATCATATTACCCCCTTTATAATATTCATCTGTGCCTTCTGGTCCATGGTTAACACCATAATACTGGATAATTGGGTTAAGATTTTGAATTGTTTTTCTGGTACCGATACAATAATCATTTCCGGCTTCCTTACCGAAATAATATCCTGTATACAGGGTTTCGCTGTAATTAGTAAACGACTCATGAATCCATTCGTCAGCAATATCTTTACAGGTAATATTATTTCCAAACCATTCATGACCGCTTTCATGGACGATGATGAAATCCCATTTCAAACCCCATCCGGTTCCCGATAAATCTCTGCCAAGGTATCCCTCGAGGAAATGATTTCCATAAGCAATTGCACTCTGATGTTCCATGCCGAGATGCGGTGATTGGACGAGTTTGTACCCATCTTCATAAAATGGATAAGGTCCAAACCAATATTCAAAACACCGCAGCATGGAATCCACTACCGTAAAATGTTTTCTTGCTTTTTGAAGATCATAATCAAGAACCCAGAAACTGCAATCGAGATTTCCTTTTTGTCCGTAAAACGTGCTTCTCCAGTTTACATATTTGCCGATATAAGGAATGATATCATAATTATTAATCGGGTTAACGACTGCCCAGGTCCAGGAAGTCATCCCTTTTGAAACAACATTTTTTTTGATAAGACGGCCATTGGCAACGGCTACCAGTCCGTCCGGTACGATCATCGTCAGACTCGCACCGCTATCTGGTTCATCACCCAGATAATCTTTACATGGATACCAGACACTAGCACCCGTACCTTCACAGGCCACGCTCATCCATGGTCGTCCAAGTGAGTCTTTGGTGAAGATAAATCCTCCACCCCACGGTGGACGAACGGCGATTTGTGGATTTCCATGATAATATATTGTCAATTGCCTTTTGCAAAGACGGCAACTCTCGTATTTTAATATTTTCAAATTGGCATCATTCCAAATTTCAACGTGAAAAACATTCCCCTCCCTTTTAAATGCTAATTTCCCTTCATACTGAATGATGCTGTCTATTTCCAGAGGAACCTGCAAATCAATTTGCATTGTCTTCAGACCTGAATCTATATAAGTAATGGTATTCTTTCCCTGTATCGATTTACTTTCAAAATCGGGAGTAATGGAAATATCATATTTTAATACATTATAGGCGCGTTCTGCATTCAGGGAACCTCTTAGTGTATCTGCTCTTGTAAATTTTGGTTTTTCCTGTTGTGCAGTTGCAAATAATAAAAACAGGGTACAAATAATTGAAAGAGAAGAAATCCTTTTCGCCTGATGAATCATAAATGCGATTTTCGTATACGAATGAAAATTTTACACAGCAAAGGAAAGGTCTTTATTTTTATTATAATGACGGGTTTTTTAATCACCGCCTGTCATTCGCTTTCAACCAGTAATAAAAAAACTTTCCGTTACAATGAACCCACGGGCATTGCCAGCCTGGATCCTGCTTTCGCAAAAAACCAGTCCATCATATGGCCTGTTCACCAGTTGTACAATACCCTGGTGCAGACAGATGCCCATTTAAATATTGTGCCTTCGCTGGCTGTCTCCTGGGAAATTTCCAATGACAAAAAAACATATATTTTTCATTTACGCAGGGATGTTTTTTTTCAGGACAATGAAGCATTTCAGGACGGGAAAGGCAGGAGATTGAACGCTTCTGATATTGTTTACAGCTTCTCCAGGTTACTGGATAAAAAAACGGCAAGTAGTGGTGCCTGGATTTTTAATGAAAGGATTTCAGGTGAAAATGCTTTTCAGGCCCCTGATGATTCTACTTTCCAACTACGTCTCTTAACAGCATTTCATCCTATACTTGGCCTGCTAAGTATGCAGTATTGCTCCATCGTCCCTCATGAAGTAGTGGAAAAATATGGCAGGGATTTCCGGAGTCATCCCTGCGGAACCGGACCATTTCAATTCAAAAGCTGGGAAGAAGGACAGGACCTGATTCTTATTAAAAACGATAACTATTTTGAAAAAGACAGTGCAGGTGTCAGGCTTCCATACCTGGATGCAATAAAGATTAGTTTTTTCGATAACCGGGCCACAGAGTTTTTATTGTTACAACAAGGCAGACTTGATTTCATGAATGATATTGACCCTTCATTTAAAGACGAAGTGCTGAATAAAAAGGGTGAATTAAAAAAAGACTGGGAAGGAAAGATACAATTATCAAAAAGTCCTTATCTCAATACAGAATACCTGGGAATCGTGGTGGACAGCAGTCTGCCTGCTGTAAAAGCTTCCCCATTACGGCTGTTAAAAATTCGTCAGGCCATAAATTATGGATTTGACAGAAGGAAAATGATTACTTACCTGAGGAACTCTATCGGTACAGCGGCTGAAAGCGGTTTTATACCTCCCGGGCTTCCAGGATTTGATTCGGCAAAAGTACATGGGTACCATTATGATCCTGTTCTGGCCCGGCAACTCATGCGGGAGGCCGGATATCCCGAGGGTTCAGGACTTCCGGTTATCACGCTTAAAACGATTGATATTTATGCAGACCTTGCAGGATTTATAGCACGACAGTTGGAAGAAATCGGTATGAAAGTTCAGGTGGACATCACACAGAAAAGTCTTCTTCTCGAAGAAACTGCTAAGTCACAGGCATTGTTTTTCAGAGCCAGCTGGATAGGCGATTATCCTGATGCGGAAAATTACCTGAGTGTATTTTATTCAGTTAATCCGGCACCACCAAATTACACCCGGTATAAGAATCTGAAATACGATCAGGTCTACCGGAAGGCATTAGTTGAAAATAACGATAGTACACGGTATGATTATTACCGGATGATGGATCAGCTGATGATAAATGATGCACCTGTAGTTCCGCTCTGGTATGATGAAGTGATTCACCTCGTAAACCCTGCTGTGAGCGGCTTTGAAGCTAATGGATTGAACCTGTTGGAACTTCGTCATACGAGAATTCGATAAACTATTCTTATACGGGCTGGCAGCTTATCTTTGCGAGGTTCATTCCTGGATCATTTAACGTAAACTATGACGGAAAGCCAGATCAGAAATCTCCAGCAAACAGCTGACTTTATTAAAAAATCCTACCCCCATAATCCTTCTGTCGGAATTGTTCTTGGAAGTGGGATTGGGAATTTATCAAAAGAAATCGATATTGAATTTCAACTGGATTATGCATCCATTCCCGAATTTCCGGTTTCAACTGTGGAGGGTCATAGCGGACATCTGATTTTTGGTAAGCTGGAAGGTAAAAGAATTGTAGCTATGGCAGGTCGTTTTCATTATTATGAAGGTTATGAAGTTGATCAGGTTGTATTTCCTGTCCGCCTTATGAAATTTCTAGGGGTCAAAACCCTTTTTCTTTCCAATGCGGCCGGAGGTTTGAACCCTTCATTTAAAGTAGGAGACCTGATGATCATAACCGATCATATCAGTTTGTTTACAGTCAATCCTTTAATCGGACCTAATGCTGAAATATTCGGCCCCCGTTTTCCCGATATGAGTGAACCATATAAAAAAAAGCTAATACAAAAAGCCAAACACATTGCAGAAACAAAAAATATCCAGGTAAGAGAGGGTGTCTATGCCGGGGTTACCGGGCCAAGTTTTGAGTCCCGCGCCGAATACAGGTTATTGCATATGGCCGGAGCTGATGCTGTTGGCATGAGTACGGTACAGGAAACCATTGCAGCCGTCCATCTTGGCATGGACGTTTTTGCCCTGAGTATTATAACGGATATGGGTATCCGGGAAGAAGAAAATATCATTACCCATGAAGAAGTCTTGACTGCAGCCAGACAAGCAGAACCAAGGCTGACAGCCATTTTCAAAGGGCTTGTGGCATCCATATGAATATTAACGTTTTATCAGGTAGCGACACGCAGGGATTGGTTAATTTTCCGTCAAATTTATGGATGAAGAGAAGTGGCATGAAAGGACTTCTGGTTATCATTACTTTAATCATAGTTTGCCTTGCGGCAAAAGGTCAAAACGATCCCTCAAGTCGTTTCCGGGGTATGGGAGGTCGTGGGGGGAAGGATTCATTGCAGCACAGGAAAGATGATACGATGAGTATCACTTTTCGTTTTCTCGACTCAAGCCGTTTGCAAAAGATTGATTCTGAAGTTTACAATTTCTACCTGCGTTATCCTCTTCCGCCTACTTATGTTGATTTTGGAAATATCGGCACGGCTTCCCATGACCTGATATTTAATCCATTTATGAAACCCGGATGGGATGGGGGGTGGCATGCTTATGACCCCTATGTCTTCACTGTTGAAAACTCGCGCTTTTATAATACGACTAAACCTTATTCCGAACTGGATTATCTGCTCGGTACAAGCGCTGAGCAAATGATCAACCTTGTTCATACTCAAAATATCACAAGAAACTGGAATGCTTTTTTTCAATACCGTCTGATCAATTCGCCCGGCACATATGGAAATCAGAACACCAATCATAATAATTACCGGTTTACATCCTGGTATCAGTCCCAGAATAAACGATATCAGGCATTCCTGATTCTCCTGGGAAGTAAACTTCAATCTGCGGAGAGTGCAGGTATTCAAAATAATGCAGATCTGGATTCAAATACTTTTTCCAACCGGTTTACGATACCTACGAATATCGGCCCTTCTCAAAACTTTTCAAGTGTTAACAATGCTTTTGGTGTGCCGATACCAACTGGTACTTTTTATACGACCGGTACTTTTATGTTAAGACAGCAATATGATATTATAGGACTGAAAGATTCTCTTGTAAACGATTCAGTTGTCATCCCTTTGTTTTATCCCAAATTCCGTGCTGAACAAACGATCAGTTATTCTACATACCATCAAATGTTCAATGACTATGCCCCACAAACAGAATATTACGTAAAAGAACTGAATTTCATTTCTACTCCTGATACAATACAGCTGAGCGATCTGTGGCACAATCTTACAAATGACTTTTCTCTCTATTCATTCCCGGATTCTAAAAATTCGCAACAGTTCCTTAAAGCCGGAATAAGTTTTCAAACAATGAACGGTACCTATAATGCAGGTGAACGTTCACTCTATAATATATTTATTCATGGTGAATACAGGAACAAGACGCGGAATAAAAAATGGGATGTGGAAGCTTTTGGTAACTTCTATATTAATGGTTTTAATGCAGGAGATTATAATGCCTATATAAGCCTCAAACGACAGATAAGTAAAAACCTCGGATACCTGCAGATTGGTTTTGAAAATGTGAACCGCTCCCTTGGAATGGCCTGGAGTCAGGAAAGCAGTTTTGGATTTGGCGTACCTGCAGGTTCTTTTTATAAGGAAAATGTGGTGCATTTATTTGGGTCGATTGAACAGCCGAAACTTCAGCTAACCCTCACCGGGAATTATTATCTCCTCAATAATTATCCTTATTTTAAAAATTATTATATAGCGGCACAGGAGACAAACCCTTTTAACGTTCTGATCATTACTGCGGACAAAAGATTTGCCCTTTCAAGACACCTCATACTAAGGGCTATGGCAACGGTTCAAAAAGTAGCCGGAGCTTCTCCCGTAAATATCCCCTTATTTGTTACGCATGGTCAAATAGGGTATGAAGGTACCCTTGGATTTAAAAACCTGATGCTGGCCTTCGGGATGGAATTCAGGTATTATACTCCGTATACTGCAGATGGATATTCTCCTGTTATAGGACAATTCTTTACGCAAAATCAAACAACCATAGCTGAGAAATTACCAGATATTAATGCGTACGTTAATTTCCGCATCCGAAGCTTTGTGGCTTATTTCCGTGCAGAAAATCTTAATACAGCCCAGGTTTCATCGCAAACAGGCTTCGGGTTTACCAATACAAATTTTGTAGCTCCTTCATATCCATATATTGGTCTGAGAATCCGTCTTGGTATATACTGGAGTTTTGTAAACTGACGTTATATAAAAGGAATAATTAAAAAATGGCGACCACTCTGAATTTATGGAAGAGACTGATCAGCATTTTTCGGTCTTTGTTCACTAAAAAAGATTGTTGTAAATGAATAGAATCTGTTTTATCCTTTTTTTCATGGTTTTAAGACTAAATCTATTTTCTCAAATGATACCCGGACAAACTGCAGCTGATTTATCACTACCGGATTTAAATGGGAAAATTGTTACTCTATCTGATCTGAAGGGAAAAGTTGTACTGATTGATTTTTGGGCAAGCTGGTGCGGACCATGTCGTCACAATAATCCCCGTCTGGTAAAACTTTATAATAAGTATCATAACAAAGGCCTCGAGATCTACGGAGTTTCCCTTGATGAAGATGCGGACAGCTGGAAGAAAGCAGTTCACCATGACAAACTCATCTGGATCCAGGTTATTGACGATAAAGGATGGGAAGCGACTTCAGCATCTGCCTACAATGTGGATATGATTCCGTCTTCTTTCCTGATCGACAGGCAGGGAATCATCAGAACGATCAACGCGGAAGGTCCTGACCTGGAAAGAAGTGTCAGGGATTTACTGAAAGATTAGGTTCGTGCTTTGTTTCGCAGGCAAGGGATTCGGTTTCTGTTTCAAGTGTTACATGCTGTATATTTAAATGAAGAAGTTTGTGTTTAATTTCACTTTTAATTCTTTCCTGCTCCTCCATTCCAATTTCTTTTTTCAATACGACATGTCCGGTAAGTGCATTTTCTGTTGTGCTCAATGCCCAGATATGAATATGGTGGAAATCCTCTACTCCTGAAATTTTTTCGATGGCAGCTTTAACAGCACGTAAATCGATCCCCAATGGAACTGCATCTAGCGAAAGACGTAAACTGTCCCTTAAAAGGTTCCAGGTGCTGAAAACGATGACTACGGCTACCAATATACCCAGGAGTGGATCTATCCAATACCATTTTGTATAAATGATAATGATTCCTCCCACAACAAGTGCGGCAGATACAACTGCATCAGACATCAGGTGAAGGAATGCTCCTTTGATATTGAGATCACTCTCTCTATTCCGGAAAAAAAGTAATGCGGTAATGGTATTGATCAGGATTCCAATGGCAGCCACGATTGAAATGGTTTTACCAGGGAGTGGTTCAGGAAGTATCAACCGGTGAACAGATTCATATAGAATTGCACCTATAGAAACCAACAAAATAGCTCCGTTTAGTAGAGCAACAAGAACTGTTGTCTTTTTATAACCATAAGTGTATATGGTATTAGATTTTGCCTTCATCATTTTAAAAGCAAAAAGAGATAAACCAAGGCTGGCAACGTCAGCCAGATTATGGCCTGCATCCGATAAAAGAGACATGGAATGTATGGCTATTCCAACTATAGCTTCAATGAGAACAAAAGCAAGATTCAGGATTATACCCACAATAAATGCGGTATTTACGGAACTGAGCTCCATCACATGACCATGTGAATGACCTTGATGACTATGAGAATGACCTGCGTGGCTATGTGCGTGATCTGAGTGACTGTGAGAATGGGTTTCTTCCATAAATCCGCAAAGTTAGTGTTTCATAAAATAAGACTTAGTTAGTGTTTAGTAAAATAAGGCTTCACGGATCATTGGGTAATAAAAATTTTTAATTTTATAACGGCTTCTCATACCTTTCTGTAAATAGTTCCTGATTCATACCCATGAAATTTTAATTACACATAAATGCGTTTTTTAATATGTCTTTCAATTTAATTGAATCGGTTAAGGAAATTCTTTCCGGAGACATGACAAACAGGATGGCTGGAATTTTAGGAGAAAGCCCTGCGAATGTGCAGCAGGCAATTCAGGGAATAATACCTGCAATTCTTACTGGTTTAATGCTGAAAACTGATTCCGGAGATGTGCAGGATACTTTAAATCTTGCAACTGCTGCCGCAAGGATCGACATTCCTTTTAACCTGAATTCACTGGCCGGTGGAACTGTCAATTCGAAAGGCATGGATTTCCTAAAAAATATTTTCGGAGAAAAAACTTCTGTCTTATCCGATGCCATTGCAGGATATGCCGGAATAAGCAGTCAATCTTCATCATCTTTATTGAGTACTGCAGCACCTGCAGCTTTAGGAGTTTTGGGAAATCATATTTTGAATTCAAATATGAACGCAAGCGGATTGCGATCATTTTTGAATAGCCAAAAGAAAAAAGTCCTGAATGTTTTACCAACCGGAATATTTCTGAATGGGATCATGGGAATAGATGACCTGTCTGGAATTGCTGAAAAGTGAAATTAAACACAAACTTCTTCATTTAAATATACAGCATG
>JABDDT010000001.1:0-1876 GCA_013287475.1 Bacteroidota bacterium | reverse complement strand
GTCTGGAATTGCTGAAAAATTTACAGGATCCGAATTGCCGGAAAAAAAGGAAAAGTCCCGTATGAAATGGGTTATCCCGGTTATTTTAATCTTGCTAGCCGCTATTTTGGTCTGGTATTTCATGAATAATCAAACCCCACCGGGTAACCAGCCACAAGCAATAACGGATTCAGTGACACCTTCAAAAGATACAATTAAACAGGATATCGTCGCTGAAAATAAATACACTATAAAACTTCCTGACGGCGTACTTCTGGATGCTAAAAAAGGAGGCATTGAAGACCAGCTTGTCATTTTTTTTAATGATCCTAAAAGTAAAGCGTCAAGAAGATTCCCATTTAATTTCGATCAGCTGAGTTTCAATAATGGCACAGCAAATATTACCAATGAAAGCATGGTACAGATACAAAATGTAGCATCCATTCTGAAAGCCTTCCCAAAAGCTAAAATAAAAATCGGTGGATTTAATGAAAAAGGAGGTGATAGTGCATCAAACAAATTACTATCTGAAAGCCGGGCAAGTGCAGTTGCTGATGCCATTAAAGCTGCAGGTGCGAATTCAATTCAGATTGCAGGAGTGGAGAGTTTTGGATCCGACTTTGCAAAATATCCAGCTGACGCCGTCGATTCATTAAGGGAAAAAGACAAGAGAATTTCAATAAGTGTCAGGTCTAAGTAGATTCTTAATTATATAAAGGGCTGGATGCCATTTGCGAAAGGTCCATATCCTTATAATTTCTGATCACATTATAGAGTGTATCTCTTTCAACCGGTTCACGTTTTACTTGTTTTATAAGTGCAACCAGTTCTGTTGTGGAAAGAGAAGGGTGCTGCTCCTCTGACCCCGCCATCGAATAAATCTTTGTTGAATCATCGATGGTTCCATCCAGATCATTCACACCAAATGATAAAGTTAACTGTGCGCTTTGGCGGCCAAGCATTGGCCAATATGCTTTGATATGAGCGAAATTATCCATATAGATACGGCTCACAGCATACAATTTAAGGTCTTCAATTATAGTAGATTCTGCCACATGACTCATATCATTTCCTTTATTTCTGAATTTAAGCGGAATGAATGTGTTGAATCCACCCGTTTGATCCTGTAGAGCCCTGAGCTTTTCCATATGATCAATCCGGTGATTGTAATTTTCAATATGGCCATAAAGCATAGTGGCATTTGAATGCATGCCCAGGATATGGGCAATACGGTGAATATTGAGCCAGCCTTCCGCATCCACTTTATCTTCGCAAATCTGTTTCCTTATTTCAGAATCAAATATTTCAGCCCCCCCCCGCCCGGAAGAGAATCAAGTCCTGCTTCTTTTAAAATTTTCAGCCCTTCTTCAACCGTTAATTTGGCTTTCCGGAACATATAATCTAATTCCACAGCGGTAAATCCCTTGATGTGCAGGTCTGGCCGGTATTTTTTTATTTTTTGAAGCAGCTCAGCGAAGAAGTAAAGGTTCATTTTCGGATGAACGCCGCACACAATTTTAGAAATAACGAGCGCTCCCGGCGCGGCCATCAGGCTTGCTGTAATAAGTTTCGGCGCAAGGTCAATACCAGCCTGTGCTCCCATATTAGCATATACGATCAGTATACCTCCTGCAATACAAGCAAGACTGCCGGACATACTGGCCAGCAATTCACTCTTGGTCATTCCCGGCAAATAAGGCTGTATCATAACCTGTGCTTCAATCTGGCCTACAAAGGCACTTGCTACATTACTCAACGCCTCTGCTCCACTTACACGCATGATCACATTCATGGCTTTGGCAATAACAGCGACAACCCGTTGCATAATTCCCAGATGATAAAAGATTGCTACAAGTGCACATACAAAAATTATTGTAGCCGTTACATTGAATGCAAA